>JAFGKZ010000089.1 GCA_016928315.1 Calditrichaceae bacterium | reverse complement strand
TTTAAGTAATAATTTTATGCATGGATTATTATTTTCTCGCTAAGCCGCAAAGAACGCATATAAAAATTTATTGTTTCTTAATTGACCGCAATTTTTCAAGAGATAACAGGATTACTTCATTCGTGGCTGGTATTGAAAATTCCGGCTCAATTTGATGATCAGCCACAGCGGATATAGCATCCTTAACAGCCAGCCAGGCGGAAAACGCCAGCATAAAAGGCGGTTCTCCAACGGCTTTACTTTTACGAATGGTCGATGGATTGGGTACATCCTCCAGCAGGCTGCAGCGGAAATCTTCCGGAATATCCTGAATAGATGGAATCTTGTAGGTATCCGGTGAATGATTTAGCAAATTGCCCTTTTCATCCCATTTGCACTCTTCGGTTGTGCACCAGCCGACCCCCTGAATATATCCGCCCTGCACCTGTCCCATATCAATAGCTGGATTGAGCGAATCACCGACATCATGCAGAATATCAGTACGCAAAATCTTATGATAACCGGTTAAGGTATCAAGCAGCACTTCGCTTACGGCCATGCCAAAGACATAATAATGGAATGGTTTACCCTTACCTTTTTCCCGGTTAAAATAAATATCCGGTGTGCGGTAAAAACCGGTAGCGCTTAGCGGCACCTGTTTGATATAACACATATTTACTGCTTTAGCAAAATCTATTTTACGCGCTGGATTTTCAGAATCTATTATACAATCATTTATAAAATGAATAGCTCTAATCTGTGATTTAATAATTTCACCCTTTTCATTAAAATGATCTACAATAAAAGGAATCATACGTGATTTTAATTTATCGATGGCATTTTTAACGGCCATACCATTTAGATCGGTTCCCGATGATGCCGCGGTTGCCGAAGTGTTTGGAACTTTGGATGTGTCAGTAGCCGTCAGTTTAATTTTTTCAAAACTGATACCCAATTCTGCGGCGGCAATCTGCTGGATTTTAGTATGCAGTCCCTGGCCCATTTCCGTGCCGCCGTGATTCACTAATACCGTTCCATCCTGATAAATATTTACCAGAGCACCCGCCTGGTTCAGAAAAGAGGTTGTAAAAGAAATGCCGAACTTTACAGGGGTTAGGGACATGCCTTTCTTTTTGAATTCATTCTTCGAATTGAACTCATTGATATCCTGCCGGCGTTTGAGATATTCGGATGAGTGCAAAATACGGTCAAACATCATTTTTAAATGATTGTTTTCTACCTTCTGGTCATAGTGGGTAAGGTTGCGGTCATTAATGCCATAGAAATTTCGCCTGCGAATTTCAGCCGCATCCATTTTTAATTGGCGGGCAATACGATCCACAATCGTCTCAATAGCCGCCATACCCTGCGGTCCGCCAAAACCGCGAAATGCCGTATTGGAAGGCTGATTGGTTTTCCAGACCCGGCCGATCACCCTAAGGTTTGGTATATAGTAGGCATTATCCACATGGAACATTGCCCGTTCTAAAATTGCAAAGGATAAATCCGTTGCCATGCCTCCGTTTGCATTTAACTCAAACTCAACCGCAATTAGTTTACCCTTATTATCAAATCCTGCTTTGTAATTTATCAAATAAGGATGACGTTTACCTGTCATAATCTGATCATCATCGCGGAAGAGTCTTATCTTAACAGGTTGACCCGTTGCTTTTGCTAATAAAGCTGACCAGGCAGCTACATGATTAGCCTGGGTTTCCTTGCCGCCAAAAGCCCCGCCCATGCGCCGCATTTCCACGACAACATCATTTCTATTAATTCCAAGAACCCCGGCTACTATCGCTTGCGTCTCAGAAGGATGCTGCGTAGAACTGTACACTTTCATTTCATTATCTTCACCGGGAATACAGACAGCCGCCTGAGTTTCCAGATACCAGTGCTCCTGGGCGCCTGTAGTGAGCGATCCGCTGATTTTATGTTTACATTTTTTTAAGGCTTTATCCACATCACCGGTTTCAATTTTTCGTTCCGGTCCCATAAGGTTGTTTTTGGCGATTGCCTGCTCAATGGATAGAATCGCTTCCGATGGCTTGTACTCAATTTTGATTAATTTTTCGGCTTCCCTGCATATTTCTTCTGATTCAGCCGCAATTAGAAAAACAGCCTGACCGATACAATTGACTTCGTCCTTGGCCAGGCAGAGTTCATCATGCACAACGGGTCCCATTTGATTTTCACCGGGAATATCCTGATACCTAATAACGGCATAAACACCGGGTAAATTGCGGGCGACATCCAGATGAAAGGATTTTATTTTAGCATGGGCATGTGGACTGTAAACAACTTTGCCGATTAGAAGCTGATTATTAACCAGCATATCATCCACATACACCGCTTCACCGGTCACATGCTTACGGGCGCTTTCATGAGGGATTTTAGGAGTCATATTTCAATCCTGGTTGTTGCCACGAAAAGGCATAAAATTCGTGATATTGACTTCTGGATTCTGGATTCTGGATTCTGGATATTAAATTCCTGATATTGTTAGTTTTAAAATTATAGATGATCATCTTATTTATTTTTCACTCATGTGCTGTAATTGAACCGATTGGATAAATTTATTGATCATCTTTCCTAAATTATCTAATCGTAAATGTAAAGCGTTGTATAATTCAATATCTTTTAAAGAACCTGTTTCAAATAATGTTTCAAGATGATCGATAGTTTCATCATTTGATGCCTGTGCAAAGACCAGAAATCTGATGAAATCCTGTTTGTAATTTCTTCTACCATAACCTTCCACTATAGTTGACTTTACCGATTTAATAGACCGGTGAATCTGACTGCCTTCTTCATACAATTCAAACTTAGGAAGATTTTTTTGAGCCATTTTATGGATGTCAATAACCAAACTACGAGCATCCTGCCAAATTTGTAATTTTTTATAACTCAATTAATCTCCAGAATAATGTTTTCATCCAGTATCCAGTATCAAGTATCTGCTAAATCATCAAAAAACCTCAATAACAAATTTTTTGCAATAACAGATCGAAACTGTGCACTGGAGCGGGCATCTGAAATGGGTGTGAATTCTTCTTCCAGAATGGGCATAGCCTGCTCAATCGTTTCTCTCGTCCGGGATTTTCCCTTTAGAAATTTTTCTGTTTTTACTGCATGTTTGGTCATTTCGGCCATGCCGCCAAAGATGATTTTAATTTCATTTATCTTTTTTTCCTTATCCGGTGTTAATCTAAATGCGGCGCTGACCGTCGAAATATCCAGGTCCTTTCGCTTAGATACTTTATAGAATTTAATAATTGTTCCATCCATAGGTTTTGGAATTTTTATGCCTTTAATTATCTCACCTTTTTTCAATGACGTTTTTCGATAGCCGCAAATGAACTCATCCACCGGAATTATACGCGCACCCTTCTCTGATACAACAACTACGTCAGTTTTATAAGCAGCCAGAACCGGCGGCAGGTCTCCAATCGGCGAAGCGGTTCCAAGATTGCCGCCGATTGTAGCCATTTCACGAATCTGCTTTGAACCGAATACCGAACAAGCTTCATAAATTGCCGGATACCATTCTCTGGATACCTCCATTAATTGATTCAAGGTTATTGCACTTCCACAATAGAGGTGATCTATTGACTTTCTAATGACATGCAATTCTTCAATCTGCATTGTATCGATAATCGATGGAATCAGCTCATATTTTTTTGTCACACGCAGAGCAATATCTGAAGCGCCGTTTATTATTATGGCATCCGGATTTTGATTTTTAATGTATAGTAATTCTGTTACAGATACCGGCATAAAATATTTCTGTCGATCCGTTGCCATTTGCATGGATTTAAGGACAATTTTTTTGAGGATGGCAATAATTTCTTTTTCAATTTTGGAAAAATGATCCGGCTTTCTGTCCTGAAGTGCAAATTCAGCCGCTTCAATAATGGGTTGATAACCGGTACAACGGCAAAGATTCCCGGTCAGCGCATCTTCAATTACCGCGCGCGTATTGGGCAAATTGCTTTTATACAAGGCAAACATGGACATAATAAATCCGGGTGTGCAAAAGCCGCACTGACTGCCATGATAATCCACCATGGCCTGCTGCACCGGATGCAGGGAACCATCAGGATTTTTAATATTTTCAACCGTAATCAACCATTTGCCGTGCAATTTTGGTAAAAAAATCAGACAGGAGTTTACAGCCCGGTATTGTAATCCATTTCGCCCGTCCAGTTCGGCGATAACAATCGTGCAGGCGCCGCAATCCCCTTCCGCGCAGCCCTCTTTAACCCCTTTATGATTGGGCAAATCTCTCAAATAATTTAGGACTGTCGTGGTTGGGGTGAATTTTCTTTCTTTGGAAAAGTCGATTTCAATAAGTTTTTCATCAAGAATAAAGCCAATACAGGAATTCATGAATAATCCGATTATTTTTTTAGATAAAATATATCAATATCCAGATTAAAATCAATCACTTAAACATAATAATATGATTTTTTTCTGTGAAACATCCGTACTTTCATCCCGTAATTTTACTATCATATCAAAAGA
>JAFGKZ010000088.1 GCA_016928315.1 Calditrichaceae bacterium | reverse complement strand
TGAACAGTATTTTGTATTCTCTTTTTCCAAAGCAAGTCAATAAATCCACTATAGTTTCCTTGTTTGTCAATGTTTGAATATTGTTGAACATACTCTCTTAGATAAAACAAATTTCTAAGTCGTTCTAAGAATTTTTGATTGTCGGGAAGTGAAAATTTGAATTCATCTGCTATCGATTTTAATTCATCAGCACTAATCAAAGAAACGTCATTTACCTCAAATGGTAACTGATAATTCTCTTTTATGTGAAAAGTTAAATCGTTAAGATAAGCGTAGCGTGTTGTAAAGATGATATTCCAAGCATTCTCTTTTAGCTTTTGTATGAGTGTAGTGAGAATGTCGTTGTTAGAAATCTCTGCAAGTTTTTCTGCGGAATCAATTACAAATATTTTAAGGGGTTCATCTTTGTAAGCATTGAGAAACTGCGCAAAAGTAAATTTGTGGTCAAAGTGAAATATGTCATTAATGTGATTAACATTAAATTCGTTTGCTTTAAACACACATATAGGTATGTTGTTAAAATTGAAATTATAAAACTCCTTGAAAATTGCGGTTTTACCGCAACCACCTTCGCCTGAAATAATTATATTTTTACTCTTTTGAGAAGCATCAGCAATAGCTTCAATAACAGAACTCCGGTCAATTTTAATTTGTTTGTCTCCGAATGATATTTCTGTCTGGATCGCTTGTAAAATATTTTCGTTGTGTTTAGAAATTTCATCAAGCAAATCTCCTTCGTTTGGGTCAAGGCTGAAAAAGAAATCATTTATGTATTTATTTTCAGGCAAAGACAATTGTATTTCAAAATGACTTGGAACACGCCATAGAATATTTACGCCAACTGCCTTAGCGGATTTCTCAATGTCTAATTGGTATTGAGGTTTCTTTTTATTTTTAGAGGTGCTTTCGGAGAGTTCTTGGTTGATGTATAGAAGTAGTTCGTTTAATTGTTTGTTTTTTGATTTGGCTTTTTTAATTGAATCAATAATATCGTCTTTATTGTCAGCGACTAAGGTTGTGTAATATTTGGATTGAAAACCATAATATTTTCCGTCTTTTTCGATTGGCTCTGTCTCAATTCCAGTTTGGTTTTTGTAGCGAAATAATCCTATTCGATTATCAAACTCAGCACAGAAAAGCAAATAAGACATTTGTTCAAATGCCCAAGTCTCTCGCTTATCGTATTTTACACTAAATATTTTCCAACTCATTTTTTAATATTCATTCTATTATTGAAACTCAGGGTCTTGGTCTTCTTACACTTGCTGCCAATGGCGGCGGCTAAGGCCCGTATGGCCAAAACCCATCTGGCTGGCGCAGCCCGTCGAATGCCGGATCTTCGACCAGACAGGCCGGACAGATCTTTGGCAGAGGACAAAGCGCCCGATCGCTTTGGATAACGCCATTAACTTTATCCAATGTTCGACGAAGTCGCGAAACGGCAAGGAGAACATGGCCAGGCCGCTGCCATTCGGCGAAAGAGCGCAGCGATTTCGACGAACATTGCTGGTATGGCCTGTTGATTTTCGTCAGCCGATAGTCAAATTTACCCTTTTGCCAAATCCAATTTCTACCAATCTGTATAAAGTTGATAATTGAATATCGCTATGTCCGTTCTCAATCCGGGATATAAAACTCTTTTGTGTCCCTGTTTTTCTGGCGAGCTCTTCTTGTGTCATATTTGATTCTTTTCTTGCTGCACGTAATATCTCTCCGATTGCAAAAGACTTTGCTTTTATTTCAAAATTAGTTCTTTTTTCTGTACCTATTTTACCATATCTTTGGTCAAGATGCTCATCAAAAGTCACTATATCTTTCATTTTTTAACCCCCTTATTTTTATAATCAAAATATTCTTGTTTTATTTTTAAAGCCTTTTCAATCTCATTTTTTGGAGTCTTCCGTGTTTTCTTTTGAAATCCATTAAACAATACAACCAGGTTTCCTTCATCAAAACAGCAAAAAATCCTAAAAATATTGCTTTCAAATTCAATCCTTATTTCAAATAATCCGTCATACCCGGTCAGTTGATCAAAGAACTTTTTGGGGATCCTTTCAGCAGCCGTCACAATAAAAGGACAGAGTCGATTTTGTCTTTTACTTTTTCAGGCTATGCATTAAAGAAATCCCAATAGTAATTTTTGAAATAATAAGTCGCCGTTTTGTATCTATTGGGCAAAGTTAACGAATAATGGAACAAGATCAAATTTATTTTGGGAAGTTTTTTTTATGCGTAGGAGTATTTTCCAATAAGCCACAACGGGTTGGGCTATATAAAGTTTTCCAGCCACCCAGCCGGAAGGAGCGTAGCCTAAGCGCAGCGACTGTGTGCGTTTACTTTTCCTGGCAGTCATGCGTCAGCTTGAATGACGGGTAAAGTAAAAAGCACCCGGCGTAGTGAGCTGGAAAATTTGCCGCCAGGCCCAGCGAGGCTTTGCGAGCGCAGTATATAGCCCGTGTTGTGCGATGTTTCTGCCCCAGCTCTTTTTTTGAACTCATCTTCTTTAGCGACCATCATCGTTGTGGGGTTAGGACGACCACACAACGATTTGTTTTATAATTCTGTTATATTCGAAAATTTATGATACCGTGATAAAATAGATTTTACCTTATTCATTCTTTCATCTTTTGTACCAATTAATGTATAGTATGGTACTTTTCTAATTTTTAAATCGGCGATTATTTGTTTTTGAAATATTTCTCGATTTGTTTCACCTGACCTATCCCATGTGTCATCATAAGGGATATCGGTATCACATAGAAAGAAAATGTCGTACCTTTTCTCAGCTTCTTGTGAATATTTTAACAGTTTTTCATGCACATCATTATGATAATATTTAGAAAACATATAAGTCGTAATTGCATTTGTATCTGTGAAAAGATATTTATTTGCATCTTGAATTAATTTATTCTCTCTTTTTAAATGCTCTTCAGCAATTTCAACTAATTGTTCTAAACTTAATCTTCTATCTTTTTGATTTTTCTCCCAATATTCACGTCCATATTCTGGCATATAGACCGTTTTAAATTCTTTTGCACAATCTTCAGCAATAGTAGATTTTCCAGTAGATGGAGCTCCAAGAAAAACCACATTTACAACAAGGTCTTCATAAACGATAGAAGATAAATATTTCCGATTTTGATAGGGGTTATTACGAATATCTGTTCCTGAAATGGATACAGTTTTTCTTTTTTCATCAACAATTCGATTCTGAGCATTTAAAGACCTGCTCATATGATCACCATAAAACTCACTCGAATAAAAATGGGTAACTTGTCGTCCATTTAATAATTCGTTTATATAGTTTTCCTGAACCTTCATTATCTCAGGAGTATTACCACTATCTGAAGGGCCATCCCAACCTTCAATAACTTCAATTTGAGGAAATATCTTTCTTATCCAGTTTGCTCTAACATTTAATGGAATAGATGTGATCTCTGGAGAGTCATAAATTACAACAATTACTTCATCTGTTTCCTTAATTGCAGTTTCAATAAGAAATTCATGGCCTTTATGAAAGGGAGCGAATTTACCGAGGGTTAATCCTAATGTTTTCATGCTATTGCCATCTCTTTACTTGTATTTTTATCGTCTTTGTATGAATTTTTCCATGTGAAAAAACCAATGATGGCTAAAACAAGGAATATGGCATATAAACCAGTTGTCAAATAAAGTTGTTTGTACCAGTATACAACAATAGCGACAATATCAACAGCTATCCAAAAATACCATGATTCTAATTTTTTTCTTGCCAATAACCATTGTGCAAAAAGGCTTGCTACAGTGGTAAAAGCATCAGGATAAGGTAAAGATGCATCGGTAAATCGTTGCATTAAAAACCCCCAAATTATTGTTCCAATTATCGTAAATATAATCCAGATGTATGTATTACTATTTAGCATTGTTATTGGTAATTCTTTTTTATCTTTACCACCGTTTAACCAATGATACCATCCATATATTTGCATGAAAACGTATATGAAATGCAGAATCATATCTGAATAGAGTTTAGCTCCAAAGAATATATAAATGTATAATAACACTTGTATTAAACCTGTAGGCCAGCACCAAATGTTACGTCTGATGGTTAGAATTACGCAGATTACTCCAAAAATTGTTGCTGTCAGTTCAATCCAATTCATAACCTATTCTTTTCTTTACACCACAGGACGTGGTGTTTTGTCTTGGGCGCTAATATATTAAAAAGAGCTGGGGCAGAAATTTCGCACAACGTCTCGCTAAACGTATTGCGTATAGCGAGAATATACCTTTATTCTTTTATCACGTAAATTAACACCTAAATACTTTCCTGACAACCTCGTTTAATAAATTTTACAAAATAATTTCTTCTGCCCTCCGGTCCTATGATAGTGTTTTATCAGACCTGAATATTCTTTTGGGTTATTATCCCGATTTTCAATATATTATCCCAAATCCGCGCAGGGCACAATCGCGCGGATATTAAATGAAAGTTTTTTAATTAATCCATAGGTTTTTACTAATCCTTTCAGGGAGAATTTTTAATCCATGCGTTCTAATATTCCGCTATTGTTTTTCAGTTTATTTTTGCTGATCTCCTCCTGCGCCGACCGCTATCCCGGCTTCCGCGTCACCGGCCGGTATCTCTATGATAAATGCGGGGAAAAGGTCATTTTGCGCGGCGTAAATAAAAAAATAATCTGGGAAGATCCGGATGGTATTCCCTCTTACCGGGAGATTGCTAAAACCGGGGCCAATGTTGTGCGTATTGTCTGGCTTACCCGGGGAACGGCGGACAGCCTGGACATGAATATCACCCGCTGTCGGGAAAATAAAATGATCCCCATGATCGAATGCCACGACGCCACCGGCAAATGGGATATGCTGGATTCCATTGTAAATTACTGGACGCGGCCGGATATTGCCGCTGTCATTAAAAAACACGAGGAATATTTGTTACTGAATATTGCCAATGAGGCCGGCGACTGGCGCCTGCCGGACAGTACGTTCAGAAAGGATTATGAAAAACATATAAATACTATCCGCGCGGCCGGTATTAAGGTGCCCCTTTTTATCGACGCCTCAGACTGGGGCAAGCGCATCAACACGCTGCAATCCGAAGGACCGTACCTGATTGAGGCCGATCCGCTGCGCAATATCATGTTCTCCATCCACATGTGGTGGCCCAAAATGTGGGGTCATACGGATAGCTCCATCGTAGCGGAAATAAATGAATCGGCTGAAATGGGACTCCCGCTGATCGTCGGGGAATTCGGTAATAAATGGGAAGAAAAGACAGGCGGGGATATTCCCTATAAATTGATTATTAAACAATGCCGCCTGAATGAGATCGGTTGGATCGCCTGGGAATGGGGGCCAAATAACTATCCCCAAACATTTCTGGATATGACCGAAGAAGGTACGTTCGATACCCTGCACGGTTGGGGGCTGGAAGTTGCCATTACAGATTCATTCAGCATTAAGAACACATCAGTTCGTCCAAAATTTATGGTTGATAAAATACATGATTAGATTAGTTGTTCCGATGACTTTAAAACCCGTAAAAAAGTGGTATGTATCCTTCGTTTTAATTCCCTTTGCGCTTTATTACATCTTTACCCGCGGCCAGTACACCCTAATTGATAATATCGATTTAATCATCCATGAGGCCGGGCATTTTTTCTTTGGATTCTTTGGTGATTTTATCCATATGGCCGGCGGTACTCTGATGCAGATTTTGTTTCCCCTCTTCCTTGCCTGGTACTTTTATCGCAATGGCTACCGCGCCGGAGTACAAATTTTTATCTTCTGGCTTGGGCAAAATTTAATCAACATAAGCGTTTATGCTGCAGACGCCAATAAGCTGAAATTAAAATTAATCGGCGGCCGGCATGACTGGTTGTATCTATTAAATAAATTAGGTCTTCTCAGGTCAGCTGATGAGGTTGGTTATTTCTTTTTTTCTCTTGCCATACTTGTTTTTATCATTTCCATAATCCTGCCGTTTCGCTATTCTAAATAAACGCATTTACTTGTTATATGCTTTGGCTATAAATAATATAGTGATTATTTATCAAGAGAATGTTATATTTATCTTGTCAGTATTAAGTTAACAAGTTTTTAATATTGAAGGAATTTTATCATTAAGACGGAACATTTGGATTTCAATAAGGATTTTGGTCTCAGGCTTTCGGATCGCATTAGTAAACGTTTTCTGTTCTTTTTTTCTTTTTGCCTGCTGATTGTATTTTCCCAGATTTTATTTCTGGCAAACATGGATTATTCAACATACTCTGAAAAGTATCAAACTCAGATTATTGAAAATTATAAACAGTACGTGGTAGAGCTGATCACAGAATACGGCCAACAGATAACCAAAACCGATACGGCAATATCTGAATCTTACTTCCCGGTTATTGCTGCTGTGCCAACCTCAATTACTCCGGTAAATGAAAGACAAAGTAAACGTAAAGCAACCGATGCAGTTATGGGAAAAGAAGGTATTCTTAATCCCAAACTTAAATCTGATCCTTCTACCGGTCTGCCCGAAATTGAGGCTATCGGAGCGGGTTTCCAACCCGATGAATTTGTCGTGGTCGAATTGAGCCGTAAGGGCGCTAATTCAGGAATGCGATTCCAAAAACGTGCAGAACATAAAACTAATTACAGCATTAACATACATGATGAATCATTAGATGAACTTTACAATTATGTAATCCACCGCCAGGGCAATGCCTATATCAATCCAACAGAGGAATTGCTGCTGCGGGATAATCAAATTGAGTTCGGCTATCGTGATCCGGATGAAATTCAGCGTGTCATTGCAAAATATAAACCAATGATTGAGCATTGCTACCGTAAAGCGTTAAATCAATACGGTGGTTCAAGCGGATTTGTTAAAGTTCAGTTTCAAATATCGTATGAGGGTTATGTCATTTCTGAAAGTATCCGTATCCTGAATTCTACAATTAAAAACAGGCCGGCTGAACAGTGTATAAAAAAATATATAAAACGGTGGCGTAATTTTGCCAGACTGGATGAAACAATGGGTATTGCGCGGGTAACTCAGAAATTTGTATTCAATTAGTTTTTTGCCAATGTTTTATGATCCTGCATCAAAAGATTAAAAATGGTTCTCGTTTTTTGTTTTAAATTATCAATGGTGCCATCGTTCTTAATCACGTAATCCGCCCAGGATACTTTATCATCCAAGGGGATTTGTTTATCCAGCCTGGAACGAAATTCATTGCGGGTCATTTTATCGCGTTCCATTACTCTTCTCTCCCGTAAACGCACCGGAGCGTCAACCACAATTACAGCGTCAAACATATTTTCAATACTAATCTCATAAATCAGTGCAGCGTCTATAACAATAATAGGATATTTTCCGGAAAAACGGGCTTGTTCCATTTCTTCCACCAGACTTTCGACCATTCTGGGATGCACTAGCTGATTAAGTTTTTGCGTGCTGATTTCATCTTTAAAAGCAAATTCAGCTAACCTTTTTGTATCAAGCGTTCTGTCTTTCCGGAAAATGCTGCGATCAAAAGCGCTCTTTAATTCGTTTTGTAATTTCCTGTCGTGTTGGATAACTTCTTTCGCCTTATTATCGGCATTGATTACTTTGCAGCGCCATTCCTTCAAGAAACTGCATACGGTTGACTGACCGCTGCCGATACCGCCTGTTACCGCCACAATTAAAGGATTTTTATACCTCTGAGCCATTTTCACCTCACTATTGCCAGCTTGCCGATTTTCTGATCGTTGTTGTAGTCAATTGTGTAAATATAGATGCCGCTTTTTATGGATTGATTGTTTATATCTTTTAAATCCCATTGGACTCCGCCAAAATAACTTGGCTCATCCAGCCTGCGGATCAATTTCCCGTTCATGTTGAATATATGGATGATAACCTTATCAGGCAATTTGGCAAACGTGACAAAACTATTCCCGGGTTTCACAGGCTGCGGATAAACCAATACTTTACTCAAATCTGATATTTCTTCATTTAAATAGATTTTATTAGTTTCCTGCAGTAAAACTCCGGACTCACTATGTAAATTGCCTAATTGCAAATATGTTTGTCTGCCGATCGCCCCCATCGAAGCATTTTTGGAAATTGTAAGCCGAATTATGGTATTCCGTTCATCTAAAATTTCTATTTCATCCACTGTGCCCTGCGGTGATAACAGGTAATTATCCTTTTGCATGAGATCTGCGGCATTCATCGGTTCGCTGAAACTGAGTTCGATCGCACGTCTATTGAGAATAGTAATTGCCTGTAAGTAAGGTTCCGGTAAATCGTCACTAATATCAATAATGATACTTTTAAATGAGTTATCAATCGGAATGCCGTCCAAATCAAAAATATTATTCACGATGAGGGAGTCCGTAACATCTAAATTTATTTTTTCTGAAAAACCAACCAGTATCGTTTTCTTATACTTCATAATCAATGCAGACGTACTGAACTGATTGGAGCGAACTAAGTAGGCAGAAAATTTTTTTTCATCAGAAAATTGAATATCTTTATCAAACGTAAGCATAACCTGCCTGTCATTGATCTGGTTACCAGAAATCAACTTTGGAGGAAATCCCGTCTTCAATGAATCGATCGTGCTTAGCATACTCTCAATAACTTCATACAATGAGTCTATGGCGCTAACGGAATAATAATAAGTCTGATTGACGGCCAGTCCGCTATCTGCATAAACATTACTTAGGATCTGCTCATAAAGCTGCAATGATGATCTGCTTGTTCCACGATATAACTGATAGTAATTTGCTCCGTTCACCGGCAACCACTGAATATGTGCCCGTGTGCTGTCCAAAGCGCTTGCAAATAAAGAATGCGGACGATTGGGTCTGTTCTTTATCGGCAGTGTATAGCCTTTTATCTCGGTCCCATCGTTAAAATAGAATTCTTCGATTAGATTACCGTCAAAATCAGCGACAAGGATTCCGTTGGACCGCACATTTTGACTGTGCCAAACCGGGATAATTTCATCCCCTTCAATTTGAAATATGTGCAGATTGGGATATAAAGCCGAAAAAAGATATGTTCGGTTATAAAATGAATGAACCATTAAGCCGCTGTCAAACTCTTTGAGACTTTGATATCCGTAAATATTCACACCATCAGTTTTTAATAGGCTTGGCTGATCCTGATCAGACTCAAATTGCTCGACAGCCCAGTAGCGGGCGTCAAACTCATGTTCATAATCGAGGTCATCCGAAGTGTGACTGGCCGTAAATAATTTTGATTTCCCTTCCGTTTTAATTCCGGTCATCAATGATGTCGCATCGAAATGACTTAATGTAGTGGTTGTGTACAGATGAAAATTATTATCACCGGATGATTGATGTACAATCAGATCGCCATCATAATCACCGAAAACAATTTCATCAACATCATCATTATTCAGGTCAATTAATTCAATTTTCGGAACACTAAGCTGATTACTGCCTGCCGTGGGATTTATTAGGATTCCAGCCTGTTCAAACAGGTTGTCAGCGTAATTCTCATAAACGATATAACTCGAATCATTGCGTCCAATAATTTCATTTTTGCTGTCATTATCCAAATCGGCATATCCGGCCGCCCAAAAATTAACCGTATCCGACCACACCAGCTTTTCCGGAAATTGGTCAGCGCCAACTGATTCAAATAAAAACGATAATTTTCCATACCCCAGTAAAAGATCACTCAATCCATCCTTATCCACATCGCCGGCGTCACGGGGAATGGCATTAAATCCGGTTTCCAGTCTTTTCTCAAAATGATCAATTTCAAATTCATAAATTTCAATTGGTCCGAATGCCTGATTATCATTATAGCGGCTTATCACAATTTCTTTTTTCCCATCCTGATCCAGATCAACAGCTTTATCCAGCAGATAACCGGAGGGTATTGTCCAGGATACTTGTTCAAATCCTTCCCATTTAAAATTATTCGTTATTGTAAATGAATAATATTCATTATGATTGTTATCTGCACTCACAAGGCGGCTCTGATTTTCCGCTTCGATATAAAATTGATAGGCTCCCGAATATTCGCTTTCATCCAGCTTTATAGTATGATTCTTTGTCTCGTACCCTAACTCAACCGTCTTTATGAGTGAATTGCTAAAATCCTTGGATAAATAAATTTTAGCTCGGGTAATATCATCTGTTTTAAAGGATATGAGCCGGGATACTTCTGTGCCATCATATAACGGTGTAATATTAATATCATGTATCACCGGGGCGGTTCGGTCAATTTTAAGATGTGAACGGATTTCTTCAGCGCTACCATTGTACAGGTTCATTATCAGGCGCAAGGTTACAATTGAATCTGAAATAGTTGTGGTATGGAGCGTTCCCAGCGAATCCGCTAAAATCTGCCTGTTTTCCAGCATGCAAATCGTCGACCATGATTGGGGATTTTTTCCCTCACCTGATTCAAGCAGAATGGATTTGATATCGGGGTGTAGCGCTGTTGCAATAATATCAACTTCATCCTGTGCCGTAGTTGTATTAGGAGCCGGCTCAATCAATTTCAATATGCCGCCATCCGTCACATTAACGGCCCGCACTGCCGATACTCTCCCCGCACCGCTGTATTGATCCCAGCCAAAGGATAGAATGTCATCCGAAGATGTCTTTAATATACTGCGAACGCGTTCCGGGCCAATGTCCGGATGAACTGATAATATCAATCCTGCTATCGCTGATACAATTGGTGCACTGAATGAGGTTCCGCTCACACTATTGTACTTATCGTCTATGGCTGTACTTATCAGTTCGCTGCCCGGCGCTACACAATCAATAGTAGGTCCATAACTTGAAAAACCGGCAATATTATCATCCGCGTCTGTTGCCCCAACCGAAATGGTCTCCGGCAATCCTGATGGAAAATGCAATTCATCTGTCCCGCTGTTTCCCGCTGATGCGATGATGACCAATCCCTGCTGGTAAGCATAATAAATAACATCCTGTAAAAATCGTGATAAGGCGACATCGCCAAAACTCATATTCACAATTTTAGCGCCATTATCCAGAGCATAGATTAAGGCATTGGCTACATCGTCTTCTTCAAGATAACCGCCGGCTGTGCCTGCCCTTAAATTCATAACAGTAAGATTCGGACCTATTCCGGCAATTCCGATTCCATTGTTTGCCTGTGCGGCAATAATACCGGCAATCTGCGTGCCGTGACCGGAGCCATATTCATCCATTGGATCATTATCGGGATCAATATAGTCGCCGCCATCGCTAAATCTGGGCGCATCCGTAAAATCCCAGCCCAGGGAGTCATCAATAAAACCATTATCATCATCATCAATACCGCTGATACCGTTAAGCTCAGTATCGTTTATCCATAAACTTCCTTTTAAATCCGGATGAAAATAATCGATTCCGGTATCAATAACGCCAATTATAACTTCGGGTTTGTCGGAAACGATCGGCCACGCCTCAATAGCTTTAATTTTATTAAGATACCATTGCTCTTCCAAGAGACTATCTGCGGCTACCTGAGAAATTTTGAATGCTTTGATCGGCTCGTAAAAATCGATCACGCCCTCGTTTAAAAGACTATCAAGTTTTACATGATCCGTTTCAGCAGGTATTTCTACTTTTAACCAAGTATCAATTTGCGGTCTTGCTTGTTTTGAACGAATCGTTTTTTCAAATGATAGCTTATTTTTTGATAATCTGGTCTTTATAGAAGATTTTAATAATGAATTTGTATTAAGCAGTACAGTTTTCGATTGCATACCCTTAGGGGTAAGCCGCACAAAAAACTCTTCTGCAGATAGTTTTGATGTAAGTATTAAAACAAAAATAAATACGGTAATATATTGAAGGTACATTCTATCCGGTATCAGGAATGAAAAAATTATTTTTTCAATTTAACTAATTTGTCTAAAAAATCGATTTTACGGTTAAAATTTTTATTTTCAGGATCCTTTTTCAGAAGTTCTTTAAATACGCGTTGCGCATCACTAAATTTCTTCTGAGCAATTAATATTTCACCGAATGTAGGGGTTAGCATTTTAGGATTACTTAAAATTTCGTCGATATTTGCATTCTCATTTTCAATAGCAGGCAGGGCTTCTACCCTTAGCTGATCATATAATTCTGTTCCGTCTTGCTCAGAAACTTGCGGTGAAATTATGTGATCACCCTTTTTTTCAATTTCCTGAATCATCTTAGAGATATCATCATCCCCGGATTCATTTTCATGCATGCCTTCATCCGAAATATCTATCTCACCGAGACCAATATCTTCTTCATCATCTTCCATAGTGAGGTCTGCATTTTCCTCTAAATCTAATTGAATATTGGTATCCTGCAAATCCATATGATCCTCTGTATCGGCAAACTGGTTTTCAGCATCTTCGGTTTTAGATGATTCTGTTTTTTCTCTGTCCATAAAAATGATTGAAGTGTCAAGAATGGGACGTTCTTCAGCCAATTGGGTCTCATCTTCATCAAACTCATCCAGATCATCATCCGAGAACTCATCATCGTTTTCTTCCGGTTCACGCTCCTCAAAGATACCATTCATTAATGAAGAAAAATCATCTTCGGTATTAGCAAATTTAGACAAATCCGTTTTGGTTTCTTCCAATGAATCTGCTTCTATGATATTATCCACAATATTATTAACTTCATATTGATCTATACTTAATTCGGTATGTTCATCTTTACTGGAAGCAAATTCATCAATTTTAGTAATTTCATCATCATCTTCATCTTGATTGCCCGTTTCTTCAGTTTCAAGATAAAATTCATCGCCCGCATTATCGCTTATAAATGAATCGTCCATAAAGCTGTCATCAATAGCCGAGTCTTCAATGCTAAAATGATCCGAATCCAAACCATTCAAATCATCTTCGTTCATGTCATTCAATTCAGATTCAATGATATTTATGCTTTCACCGGCAGCTTTATTGGAATCAATATTAAATTCAAGTTCGTCTGCATCATCCTCTTTATGACCGTTCATCTCGTCAATGCCAAGTTCACTAATTTCTGAATCATCCAATTGCATGCCGGAGTGATCAAGTTCATCCTCATCCATTTCATACGCCGTAAGCTTATCAGCTTCATCCTCTTCAGCTTCTTCAGACCATTCTTGAGCAGGAATATCAGTGTTATCATGGGATGATTCTGGGCCTATTCCATTTATCTCCGAAATTAATTCTTTCGTAACATCATCTTCAATATCAATATCCGGATCAGATTGTTCAGACATTTGCCGGGCTGCTGCTTCATCCGCAGGCAGCTCTGCGATTTCTGCCGCTGGGTAAATACTGTTATACAAATTTTCAGACTTCAAATAACCAATAAGATCTAAATTAAAGGGATTCGACAGATAAGCTTGAATTAATAAAGCAGCAGCCTTCGGCGCCAGGTCCATTTTATAATAAATGAAAGCAAGTGCGCTTAAAGCCCGAATATGCCCCGGCATAAACACCAGAGTACGTTCATATTCATTCTTGGCATCATCATACTTTTTAAGGGTTTGATAGCATTTACCAAGGATAAAATGACCTTCAGCGTAAAATGGAAAGCGTTTGACGCCTTCTTCACAGATGGATAGCGCCTCTTCCGATTGCTGATTTTCAAGAAATTTAAATGCTTTATGCGCAAATAATATCGAATCGCTTCCGCTTTCTAATATTTTATCCTGACCTTCTGCCATATCAGTAATCCCTCCCAACGGGATACAAATTTAAGGAGCTACCAGGCTCCCAATGTATCATTTAAGATATCTTCAGTAATTTGTACAAGCGCTTCCTCGATTGCATTTTCGATACCTTCAGTATCTTCCCCTGATTCCATCATCCCATAACGCTGCATGTTCTTATCGTACAAAACCTTAGATAACTTTACATCTTCACATTTTACTTTAACATTTACGGTAATTTTATATGCATTAACCGATTCCCCCGCAGTTACACTGGCCGCCTGTTGTATTATTGACGTAATCGACCCGGTCAATAACAAATCAGCTTTAGATTCATCCACAACCTTTAGGGTATTGTCACTGATAAATTCGTTAATCACTTTATTGGTAAGATTCTCTCGAACTCCCGGAAACTGGGCGTTGCGGTCATCAAACAAGGGAATAGCTATTGTTTTAAGATGTGAAGGCAGCGATCCTTTGAAAGAATAATAACATCCTGCAGTGCCAACGAGGATAAGCATAATTCCCAAAGTATATTTTAGTGTTTGTTCGATTGTATGTCTTGTATTGTTAAATTGCATCTAAATATCACGCGTTCATAAACCATATTCATTTATTTTACGATACAACGTACGTTCGCTTATCTGCAATGCTTTAGCTGTTTTACGCCGGCTGCCGGCGAACCGGTCAAGCGTATCCTTAATTAATTTTTTCTCCATCGCTTCCATGGTTTGTGTCTGCACTTCTCCATCATATTCAATGGCATCATCATCGGGTTTAAAACCACTTCTTTCATCACCTTGCCAGCTTTTCTGAGGTGTATGTTTTAAAATATTCTTCATTTCATCAATATCTAATTTTAGAGCAACCAGCATACGATAGATAAGTTCACGTTCTGCTTGTTCTGGCGTTTTGTTCAAAGGCATTGGCAGATTAGGCGATACGCCGGACTTTGTGTCCAGATTAAGCGCAGAACGAACATAGCTGGAATGAACAATTTCGCCCCGGTTTAAAATAATAGCCGTCTCAATGAAATTGCGCAGCTCTCTCACATTCCCCGGCCAGTGATAATCAACCAACTGGTCAATGGCATCCGGAGCAAATCCTTTAAATTTGATGTTGTTTTTCGTTATGTAATCTTCAATAAATTTTTTAACCAGGATTGGAATATCGCCTTTTCTTAATCGTAACGGCGGTATATGAATGGTTATGGCCTTTAAGCGAAAATACAAATCACGGCGAAATTCGTTACTTTGTACGGCAGATTCCAAATTTCTGTTTGTCGCGGCAATAATGCGGACATCCACTTTCTGAATTTCCGATCCACCAACGCGCATAAACTCAGCCGATTCCAGTACCCGCAATAATTTAACCTGCGTATTTAATGGCATCTCTCCAATTTCATCCAAGAGAATGGTGCCTTTGTCGGCTAATTCAAAATAGCCTTTTTTCTGACCAATCGCACCGGTAAAGGAACCTTTTTCATGTCCAAATAATTCCGACTCGAGAATGCCTTCTGGAATGGCGCCGCAATTTACAGATAACATAGGTTTTACGGAGCGCTTGCTTAAACTATGGATAGCATTTGCAACAACTTCTTTACCCGTTCCGCTTTCACCAATGATTAATACAGAAAGATCTGTAGGCGCCACCATTTGAATAGTAGAAATAAGTTCTTCCACATCCGGTGATTCACCATAAAATCCGATTCTTTGCTGCAGTTCGTTCATGTTACAATTAAGTTAATTTTCTCATTTACAATTTAAACTTCATTCTGCCAAATCGTCTTAAATTTATTAAAAACTATTATCCAAATCAATAAAGTGATTTGTTTATAAATTTATTTCCTATTAGGGTTAGTTTACAGAATTAACTTTTAACTTAGGTATGACAAAAAATCAATTTGGAATGAGATTAAAAAATTTTTTCCAGTATTTGTGAAATAAATCTTGAAATTGACATTAGATCGTGTTACATTTACAACATTCATAACACGATAGATAAATTATTATTTCAGGATTTTATTTTGAGCACACAGTTAATCCGATTTGGCGTTTCTTTGCCGGAAGATCTTATAAAAAAATTTGATGATCTCATCAAAAGAAAAGAATATCCAAACCGTTCCGAAGCCATCAGGGATCTCATTCGTAAAACCTTAATTGAGGAAGAGATTGCCGGTGATCAAATCGTCATCGGTGTTCTCCATCTATTATTTGATCACCACAAACGTGACCTTTCCGAGAAATTGACTGATATCCAGCATGACCATCATGACGTCATTATCTCATCCACCCATGTTCACCTCGATCATGATAACTGCCTTGAAGTGATAATGCTTAAAGGCAAAGCGTCCATTATACGCGGCCTTTCAGACCGGATGATTGCGACAAAAGGAGTTAAACACGGCCAGCTATATATGACTTCACAGGGATCCGGATTAGACTAATGGTAAAGATTTTGCATAATAACCAGGTACATCTTAATTGCGCTTTATGTATGCTGGATCCCAGAACCAAATTAATTAGCGGATTCATATGGATATTGTTATCTGTATTCATACCATCTCAACGATATCCGGAATTTACAGGTATTTTTATTTGGTTGTATATAATTATCCTGATCAGTCATCAACCATTTTGGTTTTATATTAAAAATATACTAAAAATATATCCTATGATATTTTTTATGACGTTTTTACTGCCGTTTAATCAGACTAATTTGAGTCAGGATGCAGATATTATTTATTCAATAAAATTTCTAACGATATATCAAAGTGGAATACAGAGTTTCATCGATTTGAACGTTAGATCTATCCTGATTTTTACATCAAGTTTAATTATAATCACTGAAACACCTGTCAGGGCTATATTGAAGACTTTAACAATTTTGCATGTTCCAAAATGGATAGAAGCCATTGTAATATATATGCAACGATTTATTTTTATTATTGCATCGGAATATCGTCGAATGCATCTGTCTTTTGAGGCCCGTTCATTTAACATAAGTCTGGCTGCCAAAGCAAAAGCCGTCGCAAAGATGAGTGGCGTTTATTTTAGCCGATTAATTGATCGCAGCGAACGATTGCATCTGGCTATGATTTCCCGCGGATTTAAAGGTGAAATATACACGCGCTACAAACTTAACTGGCGCTTTATTGATTTAGTGATTGTATTTGTTCATCTGGTTATTTGTTTGCTATTAATTTACAGGTGGTATTTTATTGTTTGAGCATATCAAAAATACACCGGCAATCTTATTCAACGATGTCAGCTTTAGTTATCCCGGCAACATCAAAGCTCTGAAAAGTATCAACCTAAAAATTAATAATGGTGAAAAGGTTGGCATAATCGGGCCAAATGGTTCAGGTAAGTCAACATTGTTAAATTTATTGAATGGCTCATACTACGGATCGGGTAAACTACTTATTAATGGTATTGAAGTGAACAAGAAAACAGATAAACAGATTAAATCGATTGTCGGAGTTGTATTTCAGAATCCGGATGACCAATTATTCTGCCCTACTATTTTCGAGGATGTCGCTTTCGGTCCGGCCAATTATGACATCGTTGAAAAAGAATTGGATAAACGCGTCGCTGAATCACTTAAAGAGGTTGGTTTGGATGGCTACGAAGAGCGATCTTCAGGTCATCTAAGTTTCGGTGAGAAGAAACTTGCCTCTATTGCTTCAATCATTTCCATGCATCCTGATATCGTGGCTATGGATGAACCGGTTAGCAATCTTGATCATTCCCACCGCCGTAAAATAATTAACTGGATTAAAAAATCGCAGCGGACGATTGTTGTTACATCGCATGACCTGGGCATGCTGCTGGAAACATGTCACCGGGTGATTATATTAAATAAAGGGAAAACGGTGGCAGATGGTCCAATATTGGAAATATTAAGCAACCAACAATTACTTAACGAAAACAATCTTGAGCAGCCCTTAAGTTTAATTCATCAATCAAATAAAATAATTAATACAAAAATTGAAGGGAAATAATTAATGATAATTAGAACAATAACTTTAATTTTAATATCTGCAATTCTAATCTTGGCTCAGAACGAAGAAGATAGTTTAATAACATACCAGTCTGAAGATTCTGTGGTTATCGTTGCCAATCGATACCAGGTATCGGCTAAAGCGCTATCATACAGCTATGAGCTGGTTACTGAAGATAAAATAAAAAGTTTGAGTAATCATTCCGCATTGGAAATGGTTGATATTAGTTTTCCTTCCTCATTTATTTTAGAAAAAAAAGTAATGGGTTTTGGTGTGGGCACTGCAGGAGGCGGATTGGTTAATATCCGTGGTTTGGGCGGCAAGCCAAATACAGGTGTATTAGTACTTCTTAATGGTCACCCCGATTTCATGGGTATTTTCGGCCATCCTTTACCGGATGTTTACGGCATTGATGATATTCAACGGGTGGAAATATTAGCCGGTCCGGCCTCGACAGTTTTTGGGAATCATGCTATGGGTGGTGTGGTTAATCTTGTGACCGAACCGAATTACAAGCATTTCGCTAAAATATCCATCGAAGGCGGTACATACAACAGTTACAATTATGGACTCAATCTTTCGAAACAATTGGGCAGGAATGGATTTTACGTAAATGTGCGGCGCAAAAAATCGGACGGACATGTTGCCAAAACATCATTTGAATCCACACAGTACAACGCCGGCTGGTCGTTTCAAATAAATCCAAAATTGAATTTGTCCGCAAAAGCCCGTTATGTGCCCTACACCTTTGATGATCCGGAACGTGGAAATTATGATCCGACCGGTTTAGGCACGTATGGTGATATTCAACGCGGCATGGGTGAAATTATTTTAAGCAATAATTTTCAAAAATGGCAGGGTTCAGCCCAGATTTATACCAATTTAGGACATCATAAATTTTTTGATGGTTTTGAATCAAATGATTTTAATTATGGATTTTCCATTTATCAAAACTGGTTAACCGGTTCTAATTTCAGCTTTGCTTTTGGAACTGATTTTATGCATTTCGGTGGTCAGGCGGAAAATAAAATTTCCAGAAAACCAAATGGCGATCCTATTGTTAATGAAGACAAACACGAAATAAGCAGCGGAGGTCTATATGCGCTGGCTTTGTATAATCCGTTTTCCACTTTAAATTTCAAACTGGGCACACGATACCAATACAACTCCCTGCAAACCCAGAATTTATCGCCAACAATAGGTCTTTCATACACATTTTTTTCATCCTTTCAATTGTTTAGCAATTATCAAAATGGATTTCGCAATCCCACGCCAATGGAGTTATATTTATTCCCCTCGGCAAATGAAAATTTAAACCCTGAAAAAATTAACAGTATCGAAGGCGGCTTGATTTATCAACTGGCAAATAATACTCAAATTAAAATTACTTATTTCAACAATGATATAAAAAACAGAATTCAGGCTGTAAATTTTAAATTTAGAAATAGTGTGTCCGCAAACCAGTGGGGCATAGAATCACAGATTAAAACACAATTAAATTCTGTTCTGGGAACTCAATTTTCTTACAGTTATCTTGATCCTGATATAATAACAACGTATAACCCGGAACATCAATTTAAATATGTACTTCATGCCAGTCATAAAAATTATCGATTAAGTATATTCGGGAAATATGTAAAAGACCTTTTTGCCGGAGATAATTCAACTGATCCGCTGCCTGATTATCATGTAGTAAACCTTTCAGTTAGCATATTATCGAAATCATTTGATGCGCATTTACGCGTATTAAATATTTTAAATTATAAATATAGAGTAATGCCTGAATACGATGCGCCGGGTACCAATGCACAACTTGGAATTGATTTTAAATTATAAAGAATATGCCCAATAACGAATTAAGACAAATACCTTTGACTGCTTTGTTTGCTGCTGCGGCAGTAATACTTCCGCAATTTTTTCATTTACTTGGTTTAGGTCCTATGTTTCTGCCCATGTTTTTACCAGTCATGCTGGGCAGTTTTTTAATAACCTGGAAATTTGCCATTGTTCTCGCCATTCTGCCGCCTGTTGTTTCATTCGTAATTACGGGTATGCCGCCGCTGGTTCCACCTATATTGCCGATTATGCTTGCAGAATTGGTAATTATCGCGCTGGTCATCTCTGTTATTTGTGTACATCTAAAAAAAACATTCTGGCTGGGTTTGATTACCGCCATCATTTTTGACCGTTTATTATTATTCATAATTGTAAGTTGGATGGCGCCTTTATTTGGATTTACACATCCGATTTTTACATGGGCACTGGTTAGTACCGGTTTGCCCGGTATTATTATGCAGCTTATTGCAATTCCCCTGGCATTAAAACTGATTTATAAAAAGTATCCGCAATGGCGTCCTGATTTTGAGAACAATTAAACAACGAGATTTGATTTGAGATGACTGAATTAGAAATAACCAAACATTTTTTTGATGAAAAAGCAGAGATCTGGGATAGCCATGATCGTATGCAAATGGAAGAACGTTTACGTAGAATTTTATCAAAAATTATCCCGGAATTGAATTCTCCTATACTGGATGTGGGAAGCGGGACCGGAATTCTTATTTCTATACTTGATAATATACTCAATAACCCTGATCAAATTATTGAATTAGATATTTCCCGAAATATGTTAAATAAAGCCAGCCAGAAATACCAATACAAGGATAATGTTAAGTTTGTACAATCTGACGGGCACCTATTACCATTTCCTCAAAAGTCATTCGCCAGTGTAGTTTGCTTTGCTGTTTATCCTCATTTTCATAGTCCCATGAAAGCGGTACAGGAATTCCATCGCGTATTAAGTGACCAGGGTATACTGATCATTTTGCATTTAATGGGACATAGAGAATTGAATGCCATCCACGAAAAAGCAGGTTCAGCCGTTTGCCGGCACACCCTGCAGCCTGTAAGTGTGGTATCCAAACAAATTGCCGAACAGTCTTTTAATATTATTGACTCCCGTGAACAGGAAGATTTATATTTAATTGTAGCTCAAAAACAAGCTAATTAAAAATAGTTGTCTCTTTCACCCGCGGGGATGATAGGTTTTATATTCCTGTTGCAAATATGTTCTGTCTAAATGGGTATAAATTTGTGTGGTTGAAATATCCGCGTGGCCAAGCATTTCCTGCACCGCTCTTAAATCAGCGCCATTCTCCAGTAAATGGGTAGCAAACGAATGCCGAAAGGTATGGGGATGAATTTGTTTGTTAATGCCTACTTCCTTCAAACACTGATCCAGCATTTTCCAAAAGCCCATACGAGACATAGCTGTGCCTCTTACACTTAAAAATAATATTCCTTCAGACCGCTTCTTTTTATCCAGCAGGGGACGCGCTGTGTCCAAATATTTTTTAATCCAGTGAAGAGCAGAATCCGAAATGGGCACCAGACGTTCTTTCCTGCCCTTACCAAAGACACGCACAATATTCTGATCAAAATAGATACTTTGTAATTCCAGTGACAAGACTTCTGATACTCTCAAACCTGAGGCATAAATTGTTTCGAGCATAGCGCGGTTTCGCAGACCCAGTGATGTTGCAGTATCCGGCACACTGAGTATTAATTTAATCTCTTCATAAGTCAAAACTGAGGGCAGATATCGGGCTGTTTTTGGCCGATCGATATTTTGGGTCGGATCATTATCACATATATTTTCGCCAATTAAAAAACGATAAAAGCCGCGTATCGAAGAAATATTGCGCGCAACACTGTTGGCTGAAAGTCCAATTTCACTCAAGGCTTGAATTAATCGGGATATATGTTTCGGCGTTGCTTCCAGAGGTGATTTTATGCCTGCTGCTTTTAGATAATTTAAATAACGCAGGATGTCGCGGCTATAGGCGTCTACAGAATTGGATGAAAGGTTTTGTTCAAAAATCAGAAAGCTTTTATATTGCTGAAAGAGATCTTCCATCACTCACTTGAATCTTTTTCCAGCAATGGTTCAGTAAGAGATAAAGCAATCCCGGATAACATCACTTCCGGCGCTAATTTTTCAAAATCACCGGATAATAAACTGGAATCGACATTTGTAAATGTGGAGCAGGCTGCCTGTTTTTCAACAACGATACCGGAAAGCCGGCCTGCATGTTGTCCAAAGAATGTAACTTCACCCAATATGTCACTGGCAACATAGCCATCGCAGAAATGTAATTGAATATGCGAATTAGGAGTAAATATAGAAACAAGATTACCCTTTTTATCGCCAATATTTATATCAAGATAGATTTCAATGGTTAACTTTCGTCCCAGTTCGGAATTTATCAAAACAGCCCTATATTGTTCTCCCCTCTTGGCAAATTTTGTTTCGAGGACTTTTTCTATTTCAGCAAAATTTTTTTCTGAAAATTTGAACTTCATGTATTTACTCCATTGTCATCTTGTTCCGCAATTTACGAAAAAATCTCATATAAGTTAGTAATTTTTATTATGGATTTAACAAAAAATGGCTCCCCATATTCCACGCCGATCTGATAGCCAAAATATTGGCCCCGTGTTTTAAGCGAATCAAAAAATTGTTTTTGACTGATAAAAGTCTCTGGTTCATCCGATTCCGGATTATAGAACTGACTTTCGAATGCCTTTACCGCTTCCATTTTTTTTTCAAATTCATCGGTAATATCGACTACAAAGCTGGGATTGTCAACCAGATGCTGATAATAATAAATAATGTTTTTCGCCCGGTAAGGATTCGTACCCGTTTCTATTTTACTCAATCCACTATAAAAATTAGATTCACTGATCAAATTAGATGTATGCACATGGTCCGGATGCCGATCTTCATAATACGGCGCTAAAATAATCTCCGGCTGGTATTTCCTGATACAATTAACAACCTTTAATCGGTTGATATGATTATTTTCAATTTGCCCATCCGATATCTGTAAATTTTCACGGATACTTAAATCAAGAATTTTTGAAGATTTTCCCGTCTCCATCCTGCGGCGTTCAACAGTGCCCCGTGTGCTTAATTCCGCTTCGGTTAAATCAATAATGCCAGCCTTATAACCAAACTTAACCATTTTAAGAATAGTACCCCCACAGGAAAGTTCAACATCATCCGGATGCGCGCCAAAGGCTAATAGGTGTACTTTCATTTCTTCTCTTTAGTAGTAAAATAAAACAAGTTTGAACTTAATTACAGCGTATCAAACTTATTTAAAATTAGTAAATATTGAAAAATGCGTCAACTTTATAATGAATGAGATTAAAAAATACTAGTGTTTAACAGGCACCGTTTCGTTGAGAATTTTAAGAATTGATGAAATAACTGTTTTAAATTTTGTATCAGGTAATGCTTTTTCCAAATATTGAATTGATTTTTCTTTATTACAATACAGATAAAGCATCCCAAGAGACTCATAATAATCCTGAGAATGTTCTTCATTATCCAGATTGTTTTCCCAGCTTGGGATAATTTCGTAGCAGGGACAATCATCATGGTATGGATCCGTATTGATGATGATCTTGGGATCTTTCCTAATCAAATCATGGAAATGCAACAAGGCGCGTTCAATTTTACCAACCTGCACAAAACAAATCACTAATTTCTTTTTAATTTTTTCAGGTGTGGATGAATTAGGTAATGCTTCTTCCAGAAGCGATATCGCTTTCTCATACTGCCTTGCGATAAAATACCTGTTACCTAACATTTCAGACATAGCAAACCTTCTTTTTTCTGAATGCGCGCAAAACTTATGCCATTAACAATGATCAATTATAGCTACACTAAAATACAGATAAACAATAACATTTTGTTTCACAATGAAACATTTACACACTTATCTTATTAATAATAAATAGGTTATAATTATCGACACTTATGAAACAATATGTTTTATGTGAAACAGGAATTCAAGTAATTAATTTACTGATCCTTTATTTGTCTAAATCCAGCGCCTTCATTTTTCTCCATAATGTTGTACGTCCCATATTAAGTTCGGCCGCTGCTTTCGATCGATTCCAGTGATGTTTCTCAAGCACTTGTCTTAACCTTCTGTATTCATCAACTTTTGTTGATGTAGTTTCTTCCTGGGTATAACGGTCCGAATAATCCATATGCATCCGAATATTAGGAGGTAATTTTGAAGCATGGATGATTGTATCTTTTGTTCGGGCAAAAGCATATTCAATGGCGTTTTCCAGCTCACGAATATTGCCAGGCCAACTGTAGCTGGCAAGTAAATCCATTGCCTCATCATCAATTTCATTAATTTCCTTGCTGGATATTAATGAATATTTATTAATAAAATGCTGCACCAGATGGGGTATGTCGCTTCTGTGTTTTCGTAAAGGGGGAATATTGATAGGTATTACATTAAGACGATAGAATAAATCTTCTCTAAAACGCCCTTCTTCCATTTCTTTTTGGATATTTTTATTAGTAGCTGCTAAAACCCGCACATCCACCTTGCGGGTAATCGATTCACCAACGCGCTCGAAGGTACCTTCCTGTAAAACACGTAGCAACTGAACCTGCATTTGCAAGGGCATTTCCGCAATCTCATCTAAAAATATGGTACCTTTATCCGCAAGCTCAAAACGTCCAATGCGGTCTTTAACCGCATCTGTGAAAGCACCTTTTACATGACCAAATAATTCAGAAGCCAATATGGTCGGAGGAAATACTGAACAATTTATTTTAATATACGGTTCTGATTTACGTTTACTGATTTCCTGAATAGCATTCGCTATCATCTCTTTTCCTGTACCAGATTCACCAACAATCAATACACTCGAATCAGATTCGGCCACTTCTTCAATTAAACTATAAATATCAATCATCGATTTATGTTGACCAATTACGCCGTAAAAATTGGTTGAACCAATCAGATTTTTTTGAATTTTCTCCAGATAAGACATATCCCGAAAAGAGATCACACCGCCGATGGGCTGCTTATCTTCATTCTTCAACACAGCGGCATTAAGGCGTACCGGAATTTTTTTACCGCTTTGATGGCAAAATTCACTCTCGATATCATAAATATTTTCGCCTTTTTCCAGCACACCCTCCAGGGGACATTCGGCAAAGCAGCGTTTGGTTTTAAATATATTCTTACAAAAATCACCAATCACCTCCGATTTATGAAGACCCAATATTTCTTCAGCGGCCCGATTCATACTGTTAACACGGAAATCCTTATCAACCGTAAAAAGGCCTTCACCAAGAGAGTCTAAAATGACTTTCGTTAAATTTTTATCAAGTAGTTTCATATAACGCTAAAAAAGTGAAACATTTGAAAACAATTGTTTCAAAAATAAGAATTCAATAAGATATATTCAAACAAATATTATGGTTTTTAATCTGAAATGATGTTATTATTTTTTCTTTAATTTTACAGCGGTACCATAAGCCAGTATTTCAGCGGCGCCGGACATGATTTCCGAAGTGGAGAAGCGCATATCAAGAATGGCGTCTGCGCCAAGCTTATCCGCCTGTTCTACCATCCGGTCAACAGCCTGATCGCGGGATTCAGCCATCAACTTAGTGTATTCCTCAATTTCACCACCGATGATATTTTTTAAAAAAGCCAGGAAATCTCTGAATATGCTTCTTGCCCGGATTGTATTACCCTCAACTATGCCAAGAATTTCGACTACATCATAGTGTGGTATTTCATGAATGGTTACTACTATCATCGTTTGATGCTCCTGTATTTATCTATATGCCGAATCATCAGTTTCTCGCGTAATACTGAAACCGTAAGAACAATAATTCCAAATGTAAAAATACCGGTAGAAATCCTTAAGAAAAGCGAGATGGTCTCATCAAAAAAGAATTCATACGTCATCTCATATGCCCCATAGGAAAATATCATGATTGCACCAAGCGATAAAATGATCCAGGCAATCCCCCGTTCCAGTTTATTATAAACATAATCCCAATATTCATCCCAGTACATTTCGGGTAATTTTTTAAACTTCATTTCTGAAGTCTCCTTTTTTAGATGGTTGAATGCATCATATTGTTTTGCGCATTCCTCACAGGAAACCAGATGTTCTAAAACCTTTTTCTTCTGACTCGCATCAAGCTCGTTATCCATCAGCCCCATCATTAAAACACGCATCTCTTCGCAGGCAGGTTTAACTTTACTCATAAATTAACTCCAGTTTTTTGAGTAGTTTTTTGCGCGCATAAAATAATCGTGACATTACACTGCCAATGGGAATATTGAGCGAATCTGCAATTTCCTGATAAGACATTTCATCAAATTCTTTCAGGATAATAATTTCCCGATCGTTCTCATTCAAGCTGTCGATAGCTTTCCATATATATTTACTCTGTTCACTTTTTTCGAATATTTCATCCGGCCGGCTGATTGAATTATCTGCCGGATGCATGCTGGTTTCATCAAACTCATCTGATGAATTAGCGCGTACTTTTTTAAATTGAATAAAATTCAGACAAATGTTTTTTAAAATTTTATAAAACCAGGTATAAAAATTCCGTGTAGTATCAAATCGTTTAATCGCTTTGAAAGCACGATAAAATGCTTCCTGCGAAAGGTCGAGCGCGTCTTCCCGATTTTTCGTATACATTAACGCAGCATAATAGGCGCGCGTTTTATACTTTTCGACAATATAGCGATATGCTGTTTTATTGCCCGCCTGACATGCTAAAATAGCTTCACGCTCCTCGCTTATCTGTGTCTCCTTTTCCGTTGTTTGATGTTGATACATGTTGCCATCCATTTTATTCAAGGATATATTTCGACTTTTTAAAAAGTATGGACATTAGAATTATTAACTACTCAAGTTGTATTCAAACTTACCCAAAGTTCTAAATTATTTGTAATTTAATCAAGTTCATTAAATCCAATAAATAATATTTAAAGAGGTATACGGTTAATAATTATTGTAATTTTGGATTCATCTTTCTATTTTTTTAACTTAAAGTTGTACGCAAAATCAAATTACAGGTTACAAATAAAGGATATATCATGATGAATAAAATTGCACTCGTAACTGGAGCGACCAGCGGAATTGGACACGCTTGTGCCCGTAGTTTAGCTAAAGTAGGCTGTGATTTAATTATCACCGGAAGAAGAGCGGACCGTTTGACTGAATTATATGATGAAATAAAAAAAATATACGGCCGAAAATGCCTTCCTTTGGTATTTGATATCCGAGATCATGAGGCTGTTAAAGCCGCTGTTGCCGGATTAGACAATTTCTGGAAGAATGTAGATATATTGATTAATAATGCCGGGCTGGCCAGCGGATTCAGTAAATTGCATGAAGGTGATGTTGATGACTGGGAAAAAATGATCAATACAAATATAAAAGGATTATTATATATCACTCGGGAAATTATACCAGGCATGGTCAAACGCGGCCGCGGCGATATCGTGAATATTGGCTCAATTGCAGGACATGAAGTCTACCCTAATGGCAATGTCTATTGCGCCACCAAACACGCCGTTGACGCCATTACCAAAGGGCTGCGCATGGATTTAATTGATACGCCTATCCGCGTATCCACCGTCGATCCGGGATTAGTAGAAACAGAATTCAGCTTGGTCCGTTTTCATGGCGATGAAGAAAAAGCCAAAAATGTATATAAGGGGATGCAACCGTTAACAGCAGAAGATATTGCTGATGCAGTGCTATTTATAATCAGCAGACCCCCTCATGTACAAATTGGAGAGATTTTGATTCTGCCAACCGCTCAACGGGCAGCGACATT
>JAFGKZ010000087.1 GCA_016928315.1 Calditrichaceae bacterium | reverse complement strand
CAGGAAGAAGAAGACTGGGGAGAATAACATTGGCCATTATTCTGGATGCCACCCTGCGCGAAGGCGAGCAAACGCCGGGTGTGTATTTTGATGAACATATTAAACTGGCTATTGCAGATTTATTAAATGAAATCGGCATAAGGATCATCGAAGCTGGTCACCCGATGGTCACGCCGGAAATATATCACGCAGTTAAACGCATAGCCAATCGTAAGCTAAAGTCGATTGTGGGCGCTCATTCACGTTCTCTGGAAAAGGATGTTGATTTGGCTTTGGAATGCGGCGTTGGATTTTTGGGTATTTTTTATTGCGTTTCAGATGACCGATTAAACGGCGTATTTAAAAAAGAGCTCACATCTGCGATCGATCAGATTGCCAAAGTGATCAGTTACGCAAAAGAAAAAAAACCGGATTTATTAATCCGCTACACGCCGGAGGATACGGTTCGATCCAAATTTGAAAATGTGGTCAGCGCTTCCGTTGCGGCTGTGAACGCCGGAGCAGATATTATTAGCGTTGCGGATACCACCGGTCATATGGTTCCGGGCACAGCTAATAATATGTACGATTTTGTGTGCCGGCTCAAAGATGCACTCGATCAGAAAAATGCCAATCCTAAAATTGCCGTGCATTGTCATAATGATCGCGGATTTGCTCTTGCCAATGCATTGGATGCTTTCAGAGCTAATGCTGAAATTATTGATGCAACCGTTTTAGGATTAGGGGAACGCGCCGGGATTGTTGATTTATCTCAACTGATTGTTGCTCTTCTGGATCACGATCATGAAATGCATTCCTGGAAAACCGAAAAATTATCGGAATTATACCAGCTTGTAAGCCGCTATTCCGGCATCCCAATACCAGCTCATTTTCCCGTAATGGGGAAAAATGCATTCACACACTGTGCTGGTGTGCATACCCATGCCGCTATCAAAAATCCGCTGCATTATCAAAGTCTGGATCCTAAAATATTTAACAGAACAATGGAAGTCTCGCTCGATCATATGTCCGGACTATCATCCATCCAATGGGCGCTGGAACAATTAAATATAGAACTGGACAAAGAACATACTCAGCAGGTACTGGAAACCGTAAAATCTATCGGCCAAAAAGGTCGTTCGGTAGATTTAGATGAACTCAAACATATCGTTGAATGGTCTGCGAAGGAAGGAAACTAAAATGAAGGTTGGATTTTTACATTCACTTATAAGAAAAGACGAAAAATTTTTACTGGATGAATTCAATAAACGTCCCGATGTTGATCTGGTGATGATCGATGACCGAAAGCTCACTTTTAATTTAGGCAAAGAAAAATTCGATTATGATGTTTTGGTTGAACGTTCCATAAACCATTCAAGAGCCTTACATGCGTTGATATTATTTGAAAGTAACGGTATTACCTGTGTCAATACAGCCCATGTTGCTTTAACCTGCGGTGATAAACTATTAACCTCCCGTGCTTTGGCTACGCATCATGTACCTCAGCCGGAAGTGCGAATTGCCTTCACCGAAGAATCTGCTCTGGATTGTATTGAAAAAATGGGATTTCCTGTTGTCATTAAACCGGCTGTGGGATCATGGGGAAGATTGCTGGCCAAGATTAACGACCGTGACGCTGCAGAAGCGCTGCTGGAGCATAAATCTATTTTAGGAAGCTATCATCATTCCATCTTTTATATTCAAAAATATATTGAAAAAAATAAGCGTGATATTCGTTCCTTTGTTGTTGGCGATGAATGTATAGCTGCCATTTACAGAGAATCCGAACATTGGATTACCAATACAGCCCGCGGCGGGAAAGCTGTAAACTGCCGGGTTACTGATGAAATAGCTGATATTTCGATACAGGCGGCAAAAGCGGTTGGCGGCGGTGTTGTAGCGATTGACTTGTTTGAGACGGACAAGGGTTTGCTGGTGAACGAAGTAAATTATACCATGGAATTCAAAAATAGTATCACTACCACCGGTGTAAATATCCCGGCCAAAATAGTGGATTATGTGATTACCCGGGGGAAGGGAGGAAAATAATGGCGGACGTTACTGTATCTATTGTCGGAGCGTCAGGATATACCGGCGGTGAATTGTTGCGCTTGCTGATTTTTCATCCTGAAGTAGAAATTAAGCAGGTCACTTCAGAGCGTTTTTTTGGTAAACCCATTCACAAAGTACATCCGAATTTGCGCAAATTGTCCAATTTAAAATTTAACAGTTTATCGGACCTGGATCCCTGCGATCTGTTATTTCTTTGCCTGCCGCATGGCGAGTCTATGCAAAAAATTGAGCAATATAAAAAATTGGCAAAAAAAATTATCGATTTAAGCGCAGATTTCAGATTGCATTCAGCGGAATTGTATGAAAAATGGTACAAAAAACCACATGCTAATCCAGCATTGTTAAAGGATTTTATTTATGGCATTCCGGAACTGCATCGGGAAAAAATGAAGAAAACTAATTTTGTATCCAGCGCCGGCTGTAATGCCACAGCGACGATTCTTGGATTATATCCGTTGTATAAAAATGATCTGGTCGAATTAGAACAAACTGTCGTTGAGGTAAAGGTAGGCTCCAGCGAAGGCGGCAATAAATTCAGCATGGCATCCCATCACCCGGAACGCAGCGGATGTGTGCGTTCATTCAGCCCGACCAGTCATCGTCATGTTGCCGAAATGATTCAGGAATTGGGCATGGGCAGGGATATCCGCATTCATTTTTCTGCCACATCCATTGATATGGTGCGCGGAGTTCTGGCCACCAGTCATGTTTTCTTAAAGAAACCGATGGAAGAAAAAGAAATCTGGAAAGTTTATCGCGATGCATATGGTAATGAACCGTTCATCCGGATCGTTAAGGAAAGAGAGGGCAATTACCGCTATCCTGAACCTAAATTGCTCAGCGGCACTAATTATTGCGATATAGGATTTGAACTCGATCCGCACTCCAATCGATTGGTTGTGATCAGCGCGATAGATAATTTAATGAAAGGTGCAGCCGGACAGGCCGTGCAGGCCATGAATTTAATGTATGGTTTTGATGAAACAACCGCGCTGCAATTTCCCGGATTGAATCCGGTATAGCCAAAGCAGGATTACTTTATGTGCCGATTATTGTATGTTAGGGCTGAGCAGGAATTTGAGATCGCAGACTATTTAAAAAAATTTGCCCTGATTTCAAAAAACAGCAAAGAATATCAGGGACACGGCTGGGGTTTTGCATATCGGAAAGAAGACCGGTGGCAAATCTATAAAAACATCAAACCCATTTGGGAAGATAATTTAGAGGTTTTTGGCAAAACGGCCCTTTTTGTTGCTCATGCCCGCAGCGCTTTTCAGGATAAAGATATTCGCGTTGAAAATAATATGCCCTTCATATCTGATGATATTATTTATATTTTTAACGGGGAACTTCATGGCGTTAAGCTTTTAGAAAAAGGCCGGATCGGCGCTGAAAAAATATTTAATTTTATCTTAAGATTTTATAAAGGCGATTTACTAAAAGCCCTTCAAAAAGGTACGGATATTATTGAAAAACGCAGTAAATACATTCGGGCAATGAATATTATTATAGCCGATAAGAAGCAAGCCTGTTTGAGTTCCTTATTTAACGAGGATGATGAATATTTTACCATGCACCTGAAGAAAGATGAAACTAATCTGGTCATTTGTTCCGTTCCGTTTCCCGACGACGATGGCTGGAAGAAAATTGAAAACAGAACTGTAAAGGTATTTTAAATGATAATCGTAAAAATAGGCGGTGGCGCTGAGATTAATTTAAAAAATATAGTTATGGATTTAGCTGAGCTGGATGAACAATTTATCATCGTTCACGGCGCCAATGCCCTGCGTGATCAAATAGCACATGATTTAAACAAACCTAAAAAGGTAGTTACATCCGTATCCGGATATGCCAGCGTATTCTCGGATGAAACCGCGCTCGATATTATGATGATGGCCTATGCCGGACTGCGCAATAAACGCCTTGTGGAATTATGTCAGCAGCATGGCATTAATGCGGTAGGCTTATCCGGACTGGACGGTAAAATGATCCAGGGGCAACGAAATAAAGGCATCCGCATTAAAGAGGATGGTAAATTAAAAATAGTCAGGGATTTTTCCGGTAAACCGCGCAGTGTCAATGTCGGCTTACTTAATCTCTTGCTGAAAAATGATTACACGCCGGTATTATCGGTGCCGATTATTGATGAAAATAATTATGCTATTAATTCAGAAAATGATGATATCATCAATGTGATACAGGAATCGCTTAAAGCCGATAAAATTATCCAGCTCATCGAAGCGCCGGGATTTCTTGATGATAAAGATAATCCTGATTCGCTGGTAAGCAAAATGACCAAAGATGAAATTAAACGACGCGAGGAACAGGTTGAGGGCCGTATGAAACGCAAGATGCTGGCTCTGAGTAATTTATTTGATAAAGGAGCCACTACGGTTATTATTTGTGACGGACGCGCTGAACACCCGATAAAAAATGGATTAGCAGGAAAAGGAACGATTATACAATGATAGACTTTCAGGCAATTGAAGATCAGTATGCCCTGCCACTATTTCCAAAAAGAGGCATTACACTGGTCAAAGGTAAAAATGCCCGTTTATGGGACGACAAAGGCAACGAATATATTGACTGCATGGGCGGTCAGGGCGTTGTTAATATAGGTCACTGCAATGATAAAGTGGCTGAAGCGATTGCCAGGCAGGCGCAGCAATTAATAACCTGCACGGGATCTTTTTATTCAGATCAACGGGCGTTGTTAATTAAAAAACTTGTTGATATAACGCCGGCAAATCTGAATAAAGTATTTTTGTGCAACTCCGGCGCAGAAAGCGTGGAAGGCGCTATTAAATTTGCCCGGTTGTCCACCGGCAAAACAGAATTCATTTGTGCAATGCGCAGTTTTCACGGCCGGACAATGGGTGCGTTAAGCGCCACATTTAATCCCAAATATCGTGAACCGTTTGAACCGCTGATTCCCGGATTTCATTTTGTGCCCTACAATAATATTGAAAAAGTAGAAGAAAAGATAAATGATAAAACAGCTGCTGTGATGCTCGAAATGGTACAGGGCGAAGGCGGTGTGCATCTTGGCGATGCTGATTTTTTTAAACAAATCAGCCGGCTCTGTGAAGAAAAAAATATATTACTCATCATTGACGAGGTGCAAACCGGATTCTGCCGAACGGGTAAATTGTTCGCCATCGAGCATTTTAATCTGCAGCCGGATATCCTATGCCTGGCAAAAGCTATGGCTGGCGGACTTCCTATAGGTGCTGTTCTGTGTTCAGATAAAATTGATGTATCGTTCGGAAGTCACGGTACAACGTTTGGCGGTAATCCCCTGGTTGCGGCAGCCGCCAATGCAGCCATCGATTTTATGATTGAAGAAAACCTGGCCGGGCAAGCCGCAGAGAAAGGTAACTATTTTGCTGAAAAATTTACTAAAATCGAATTGGAAAAAGTACGCGAGTTTCGGCAAATAGGTTTAATGATTGGTATTGAATTAAAAGAGAAAGTGCAGCCTTACATTACAGCGCTGCAGGAAAAAGGTGTTCTGGTTATTCCTGCCGGGGCAACCGTACTGCGTTTGCTTCCTCCTCTTACCATCAATAAGGAAGATTTAGACAAAGTCATAGAAAAAATAGCAGAGGTACTTTCATAAGATTTTAGGTTCTTTCAGTTTTTGAGTACATTAATCCAAGATCAATCAAAATCAAAAAAACATTGGTAAAACAAATTGTATATAGAAAATATCATTCATAATCAGAATAAATTTAATTCATCCTGGAGGATGAAAGGATACAATCTGTTTTCCAATCACATAGGGATGAAATATTTATAGCGCCAGAGATACCCATAAGCATCCGTAACCCCGATAGGGGTGGTATATGTAATCCCTGCGGGGTTCAGTAAAATATCAAATATATTTTTTTGATATTCCATTTATTCAAAATACAATCAAAACTTAATGCAAAATTCATCTGAAATTGTTCATGTCCCTATAACCGGAAGAACTATAAAAATTAATGCTGTCTGTGCGATTCAAATTTATTAACTAAACAAGCTATACAATCTCTATATCTGAGCAATCCCTTGTAATTTTCCCGGAGTATAACCATGAAACCTGCCTTAGCGTCATTGCCTGATCAAATTCATTTAAAGCGGAAATCCCATTTGCAGGCATCACAATATTAAACCAGCGCAGGCCGGCGGAACCCGCCGTGTGCAGTACACAGATATTGGCCACCGTACCGACAATAATTACATTGTCAACCTTCCACACGCGGCTCAAATAATGTTCCAGATTGGTGCCGTAAAAACCATCATAGCGATTTTTTTGACAAACCAGCTCATTTTTTAAAGGCTTTAATTCATCGATAATCGCCCAGCCCACAGATTGAAAAATACAATGCTCAGGCCAGACATCAAATTCCGGGTCGCCTTCGTACATGGTATCCTGTGTGAAAACGACCGGCATTTTAGCATCCCGGCATTTTTTCAGTAATCGGCCTATTGGTTCGATGGTTTGATGAGCGGAAGGAACAACCAGATTACCGCCCTCTTTAACAAAATCATTTTGCATATCAACAATGATAAGCGCGCTGTTTTTTGCGGACACCATCACCTTGTCCTGCAATTGTAATTCCGGTACGTTCACTTTATCTGGCGGTAAAAAATTAAAACTCATGATCCCTCAATTTTTTCTATGTAATGGTTTTATTTATTAAATCGTTCTTTAAACGCCATAATTTTTCCGAAAGCGAAACATGATAAACATGGGGATTTACAAGCCGTTTTACCCCGGAATCCAGCCGTTCAATATCATCATCGCGTATTCTGCGTATTTCTTCAATCGAAGGAAATTCATAAATAATTTTACCCGATTGTATTATCGTTTTGTACAAATACTCAATACTGGAAATGGTACTCCGCTCTAAAACACGCTGCTTGCCAGAATCGTTTGGATGAAATAATTTTATCGTATCCTGATTCTCTATTGACTCGGATTCAAGGCTAAGTATGTCTGCAATAGCTTTATTACGATGATCGTAAATACGCTGAAGCATTTTGTTACCAGGGTTGGGAATTTTAGAAAGTGATTCGGATATTTTGATTGCAGCCTGCCAGCCGTCTTTATCTTCCACAGATGTTAGTTTATAAACCCCTCCCAAAGCCGAATAACCTTCCGATGTAATTAGTCGAGTGCCCACGCCATAGATCAGCCTGGTGATAAGTTTATCGGCGTCAACACCATAGATGGGCGCTTCGCGAGTAATTTCCGTGATAATCTGCCATATATTCAATTCATCCAGTTCATTGGATAGCACAATGCTAACATCATCAAATCCCGCGTTATTCAGCATTTTGGCAGCTTGAATTGCCAGATAAGCCAGATCGCCCGAGTCCAGACGAATGCCCATTGGCTTATGACCATGCCTGCGCATCTCTTCAAATACTTTTATGGCATTGGGAATGCCGCTTTCGATGGTATTAATGGTATCGACCAGAAGAATACAATTTTCAGGGTATAATTCCGCATAGGATTTAAAGGCATCATACTCAGACATACCGAGAGCCAGGAAAATCTGCACCATACTATGAGCATGCGTTCCTTTAGGCGGATATCCTAATAAATGCGAAATACCCACATTGGATGAATAATCCGCACCGCCGATTAATGCGGCCCGGGTAGCTGCTATGGCGCCGCGATCATGCGCACGGCGGGCGCCAAATTCCAGTAATAACTGTCCCCGGCCAATCAATCGCATCCGCGAAGCCCGGGTAGCAACGAGAATCTGATAATTCAATTTATTTAATAACGCTGTTTCCAGAATCTGCGCCATTGCCAGCGGACCACTTACAACCGTGATGGGAACATTGGGATGAATAACCCGGCCTTCCGGGATGGCAAATAGATCCAGTTTATCAAAATTGCCCTCTTCTTTGAGCCATTTCAAAAAATCATCTTCAAAAAGATGGCTGCCAGATGGATTTTTTTGGTTCCTCAGATAGGCAATATCTTCATCGGTAAAATTAAAATCTTCCATCCAGTTAATAAGCCATTCCAGGCCGGCGTTGATGCAGTACCCTGCTTTATGCTGGCCATAATCCGGATATTCCCGGAAGAAATGATCGAAACGCGCTTTCTTCTTGTGCATCCCCATCTTAAAATAAAGCTGCGCCATCGTTAGCTGATATTGGTCGGTAAATAAAGCGCCGTCGGATATATGAATATCTTTACATTTCATATGAATTTATATTATGTGTTAATGCCATTTTAAAAGGTTCATAGTCTAAGTTATTTTGATTTTGAATGAAGCAGCGGATTATTCAATTTCTTCAAAATCTGCGTCTTCAATTTTATCTTTATGTTTTTGCTGAACAGATTGTTCGTCCTTTGGCCGGCCTTTAACAGTATTATTTTTTCTGGATCCAATTAATGCTGTTTTTATTATCCGGAATAAAAGGATAAATAGAATAAATAAAAGCAAATATCTGATAAACAT
>JAFGKZ010000086.1 GCA_016928315.1 Calditrichaceae bacterium | reverse complement strand
TATATAAAATGAAAATGGATGGAAATAATTAAATGGCAGCTGATCTAATTAACCAAAAAGAAATCGTACCGGAAAATTATAAACTGTTAATTTCGGAAGAGACCATTCAAAAACGCATAGTGGAAATGGGCAGCGAAATTTATAATGATTTCAAAGACGATAAACCGATTTTGATTGGCGTACTGAACGGCGGTTTTATTTTTTTAGCTGATCTGATCCGTAACATCAATATCGATCTGGAAATTGATTTCATCCGTATTTCCAGTTATGGTGATGCGCGGGAATCCACAGGCCACATTAAAGTGTTAAAACCACTAAGCGCGGATATCACCGATCGACCGGTTATTGTTGTGGAGGATATTGTTGATTCCGGTTTATCGATAGAATTTTTGGAAAACATGCTGAGCGCGTTTAATCCTAAAATACTAAAATTTGCTACTTTGCTTAATAAACCAAGTAAAAATCAAATTGATATACCGCTGGATTATATCGGTTTTGATATTGAAGATAAATACGTAGTCGGTTATGGTTTGGATGATACCCAGTTCAAACGTAATTTGCGGTCGATTTACCATGTAGAATAAAAATTTGTTAAAAAGGAAAATGAATAAGAATGGAAAATAAAAATAATAAAAAGCCTGGCAACTCTCAAAAAGATAAAAAGAAAAAAGACGATGAGTTTCAGTGGAAAAAAGCTTCTAAAACAGGTTTAATCTGGATTATCATTTTAATTGCCGCCATTACATTCAGCCAGTTCTGGCCCAATAATCATCCGGATGAAATTGAGATTGGTTTTACCAAATATCAGCAGCTTTTGAAAGAAGGTAAAATTGAAAGCGGAACAGTAACCCTTAAAGAAAACATTTTTAAGGGTGAGCTAAAACAGGAAGAAGTTTTTCAGGGACGTAAAAGCACACAGTCCAGTAAATACATCCGCACCGTTCTCCCTTATCTGGATAATACAGTTGTTGATGAATGGGAAAAGCAGAACATTCCTATCCGATTTGTTGAACCTTCCAGCGAATGGACTCTGATTTTAGTTAATATGCTTCCCTGGATTTTGATATTGGCTGCCTGGATATTTATAGCCCGGCGTATGCAGGGCGGCGGCGGCGGAGGTCCCCGGGGTATTTTTAGTTTTGGAAAAAGTAAAGCTAAAATGCTTACGGAAGAGAAAGCCAAAGTTACTTTTGAAGATGTTGCCGGCGCCGATGAAGCCAAAATGGAATTGCAGGAAATTATAGAATTTTTAAAGGACCCGAATAAGTTTACGCGACTTGGCGGAAAAATTCCCAAAGGCGCTTTATTGCTTGGCCCTCCCGGAACTGGAAAAACCTTGTTAGCCAAAGCCGTAGCAGGTGAGGCCGGCGTACCATTTTTCAGTATGAGTGGTGCGGATTTTGTGGAAATGTTTGTAGGCGTGGGCGCCAGCCGCGTTCGTGATCTGTTTGAAGTAGGCCGTAAAAACGCGCCCTGTATTATTTTTATTGATGAGATTGATGCTGTCGGACGTCATCGAGGCGCGGGACTTGGCGGAGGACATGATGAACGGGAACAGACCTTGAATCAGCTTTTGGTTGAAATGGATGGATTTGACACCAAAGAAGGCGTTATTCTGATTGCGGCTACAAACCGTCCGGATGTACTTGACGCGGCTCTGTTGCGTCCCGGCCGTTTTGACCGGCAGATCGTTGTTGACCGTCCGGATGTGAGAGGGCGGGAAGGTATATTGAAAGTACACACCAAAAAAGTACCGTTGGACAATTCTGTAAATCTGGCTGTACTGGCAAAGGGAACACCCGGTTTATCGGGAGCAGATATCGCCAATCTGGTTAACGAAGCTGCCTTATTAGCTGCCCGTAAAGACAAAAAGAAAGTGACCATGGCGGATTTTGAAGAAGCCAAAGATAAAATCATGATGGGAACAGAAAGAAAATCGCTGTTAATCAGCGATGAAGAGAAAAAGATTATTGCGTATCATGAAGCAGGCCATACCCTGGTCTCGAAACTTATTCCCGGAATGGATCCAATCCACAAAGTCACCATCATTCCGCGCGGCAGAGCCTTAGGAGTCACTTCATCTCTGCCGGAAGATGATAAATATATTACATCCAAAGGTTATCTGGACGGTCAGTTATCCATATTGCTTGGGGGGCGCGTTGCTGAAAAAATTGTATTTAATCAATATACGACCGGCGCATCCAACGATTTGGAAAGGACCACGGCTCTGGTTCGCAAAATGATCTGCGAATGGGGGATGAGCGATGAAATGGGACCTGCTACTTTTGGTAAAAAAGATCAGGAAATTTTTCTCGGTCGTGAAATTGCTCAACATCGCGATTACAGCGAAGAAACAGCCCAAAAAATTGATGCTGAAGTGAAACGCGCCATTGCCAATGCACATAAAAAGGCAGAAGATTTACTCACCAAACATCTGGATAAATTACATGCACTGGCAAAAGCATTGCTGGAATATGAAATTCTTGATGGTGAACAGATTGATCAGGTGCTAAAAGGGGAAGCCATCGATTCCATTGCATTTACAACTGAAGTTAAAAAGGATGAAACAGAAAAAAAGTCAGATAAGAAAACTAAGAAGAGTAAAAAAAATGATCCGTCTGATGAACATGAGGACGACGAAAAGAAATCAAATAGTTAGCTGTTTATATTTTTTGAATCAAAATTTAGATAAATGTTTGTTCCCGATAGGGTATTAGAAATTTAAAACTATATTTATAATATTTTTCTATTAATTGAGGCTGCAATGATTGACTTTTTTGATTTTTTATCCGGCGGTGTTCCGGGTGGTATATTAGTCCCGATTTTTCTCATTGTAGCATCTATTATTTTTTTTCGTCTGCTTAAATCATCCGAAATCATTTCTGCAGAAAAGAGCCGAAGACAGCAAATCATTGTTCCTGTTGTTATAATTTTTATCTACATCACACTGTGGTTTGCTTTAAGGCCGCCGTTACCTCCGCAGCGTATCGTCATAATGCCTTCGCAGGATGATTCCGGAAAGATTCAGTTAAACGATAACACATTCCATTTAGCTGAAACAATCCAGCGCTATGCCTATAACAATCTGAATGAAAAATATCTTCTGCATCGCTGGGAATGGCTGTTGGAAACGATTGGTAAAGACTCTCTGGAAAACTATTCAATCTGGCTGCGAACGGCAAAAAATCTTGGCGCACACTACATTATCGAAAGTCAGTTCAAAAATCAGAATTCAAAATATGAAATAAATGTTAACCGCGTTGATAGTAACTTTTCCATGGAAAAAATTTTATCCGGCGTAATGGATGATAATCAGCTTGTTAAAAATTTAGATACTAAGCTGGGTATCTTCAGCAATGAAAAGAAATTACAGGCTAAACAGTTGGATAATTACATCAAAGCTAAGGCCTATTTTTCTTTGGAACAATATGATAAAAGTCTTCCTTTAGTTGAAAATAAAGAGGATATCAATTGTAAGGTTTTAACCGCGGCTATTTATATGCAGAAAGGGCTGCTCATTCAATTCGATCGGGTTAAACATCAGTTTGTTAAATTTGAAAATCCGGAATTTAAAAAATCAAAAAAAATACTTAATGAAATTATCACAGAAAATAAAGATTGGCCTGGTGTGGCCTATATTCTTGGCAGAATAGCCCTGCGAGAAGGAGAATTCGGAAAAGCGGATACCTATTTAAAAAAAGCATTCATTGACGATCCTGCTGATTGCCGGGTGCACCTGGCTCTGAGCTACCTGCTTACTGAACGGCTGCTCCCGTTAGGCTATCATAATCGTGTGGAAATTTTGAATCGTGCGGTTTCTCTGGATCCAGGATTCAGCACAGCGGTTTATGAACTGGCTAAGGAATATTTTGAATCGGGTACAGGTACGCCGACCGGCACCGGAACAACCTTGGCCATTAATACAATGGAAAAGTTTTTTAAAATTAAAAATGATGAACCCAGGATTCTTGCACTGCTGGCATCGGTTTACCTGCGTATTTCCAGAATAGATGACGCGCATAAATTATTTGATAAGCTGATGGAAATGTTTCCGAATGATTCGGATAATTATTACAATCTTGGTATTGTATATTTTCAGAAAAAAGAGTTTGCCAAAGCGCTGGATTACTTTTTAAAGGCTATCGATATCGATGAAAATATTGATTCTTATTTATATGCCGCGGTGATCTTCCGGGAATTGGGTGATAAAGAAAACGCTTTAAAATATTTTCGTGAACGTGTTAAACGAATGACCGGAGAAGATGACCAGTATGCCAGAGAGGCCATGCAGGGCATCCGCACCGTTTTAGAAGAAATGAAGAGCGATTCGATTCATGCAAATTAAGCCTGTTTATCTATCATCACCAGCAAAGATTATTCATTATCAAAATAAATATCACCTTGATCCGCAGTTTTTCTGGCAGGACCGATATGTGTTTGAACTCGGCGGATATTCTGCATCCCAGAAAAATTTATTGAAGACAATTTGCCAAAAGGCGCCTGATTATATGGCGCTTTACGAACATAGTGAACTGAATAAAATCCTCATTCATTTTATGGGTCGTAAAGCTGAGAAAAATCATCCTTTCGACCTGCTGGCTAAAGACGATGAGGTGAGGTTTTTTTTCATTCAGATGGGTGAGTTCTTTTCTGAGAAGGATAAACCGATTTGGCATTTAAAAAGCAGAATTTTAGATTTTAATCAATCGCCTTTTATAATGGGTATTCTTAACATGACGCCTGATTCTTTTTCGGATGGCGGCAAGTTTTCCGGTGTTGACAGCGCGGTTGAATATGCATTATCGATGATCGAGGCCGGTGCGGATATAATTGATATCGGCGGTGAATCAACCAGACCGGGATCCGAACCGGTTAGCGTACAGCAGGAAATAAATCGCGTTGTACCGGTTATTGAACAGATAAAGAAGCATTCAGATATTCCTGTTTCGGTTGATACCTATAAAAGCAGGGTTGCGGAAGCCGCCATTAAAGCCGGGGCGGATATTGTAAATGACATCAGCGGATGTACGTTTGATGAAAAAATGCCTGATATTATTAAGACATATAATGCGCCGATCATTTTGATGCATATTAAAGGAACGCCAAAAAATATGCAGGTAAATCCGGAATATGAAGATGTCATCCTGGAAGTATATGGTTTTTTATCGAATCAGATTAATATTTTACGAAAATGCGGAATTCACAATATTGCCATTGATCCGGGAATCGGTTTTGGCAAGCGCCTGGAAGATAATCTTAAACTGCTGAATCACATTGAGAGCTTTAAGTTTCTGGGTTATCCTGTTCTCATTGGAGCTTCAAGAAAATCATTTCTGGGTTATGTTTTAGATAAAAAAGTCGATCAAAGATTATATGGATCCCTCTCAGTTGCAGTTTTAAGCGCATTAAAAGGCGCGGATATTTTACGTGTGCACGATGTGGCCGAGACCAAAGACGCATTGAAAATTATAAACGCTGTCCAGGCTGAAAATTAGCGTGTGAAGTTAATGTAACTGAGATATAAATATTTATTATTGATAAAAATTAGGTTATATTTAGTATAATCTTATACTTAAAGAAAAAGAAATATGCTGTTTAAAGTTGGTTTTTTACCAATCACTTTCATCGATATTATTGATATCATCATTGTGACTACGCTGATATTTGAACTGTATCAGTTTTTAAAGGGCAGTGTCGTTATCCGGATGTTTATCGGGCTGCTTGTCATTTTACTAATATCCATATTTGGCGAATTAACCGGTATGAGCGCTCTGAGCTGGATAATGTCCAGTTTACGTACTGTTTGGGTGCTGGCTTTCGTGATCATTTTTCAGCCGGAATTAAGAAGACTGCTGATTTATCTGGGACAGAGCAAAATAATCCGGACTTTTGTTAAAGTGGGCAAGCTGGAATTTATCGATCATATTATTGAAAGCTGTCTGGAGTTATCCAAGAAAAATTTTGGCGCTTTGATAGTGCTTATGCTCGATACCGGATTAAAATCCATTATCGAAACGGGTATTGAGCTGGATGCGAAAGTGTCCAAACAGCTAATCAGTTCTGTATTTAATCCGCGTTCGCCGTTGCATGACGGCGCCATGATAATGCAAAATGAAATCGCTTTAGCTGCGAAATGTTTATTGCCGTTATCGCAAAATCCGGATATCGATCCGGCGCTGGGCACCCGGCACCGCGCCGCTCTTGGGCTCTCTGAACAGTCCGATGCGTTGATAATTGTTGTTTCGGAAGAGACCGGCATGATCTCTTATGCGGAGAATGGTAAACTGGTTCGCGGATTAACCGAAAATCTGTTACGAAAGAAACTGGATGAAATTTTTACGCCAAAGCCATTTAAAGAGAAAAATATTAATATTTTCAGGATTAATACCGAGTCATAAAAAAGAAATAAATTTCCTTATTTGTTAGTTGCATGTAAAGCATTATTAATATATATTTTATAAATTATTTGGAATAAGAATAATTGCGT
>JAFGKZ010000085.1 GCA_016928315.1 Calditrichaceae bacterium | reverse complement strand
ATTTTAAATTTGAATTTCCTGAGTGATCGTATACTAACCTAAAAAAATATATGTAATGGTAAATTGTAATCCCAATTGAAAGATGATATTAGAATTTACAACATATAAATTCAAAATCAATTTGGATTTTTAGAAGGAATTACATTTGGCTGAGGCAATAATCTCAAATATGGAATGATACTTAATTCCGATTATTATTTCTATATTATATCGCTAATTTTTGCCGGATCAAATTGTTGTTCTTCACCGGAAGAATCCAAATCGCTTAACTGACGAGCAATATTGCCAAGCTCTGATTCAGTATTTTCAATCTTGATTTTAATAAACTCGGCTGCTTTTTCTCTGTAAGTTTTTAGATTATTTAATGTGACCAGATATTTCCGCTTTATCGATGAAATCGTTTCGATACCGGGATAATTCTCATCATCATCCTGATGATTATTTAGTTCACGCTGTGCTTCCACAAATCGATCCAGGTAACCTTCGATATCATATCGGTCAATGTTCACTTTATCTGAATATTTATCTTCAAATTTTAAAATCTGTTTGGTTAATTGTTCTGTTTGCAGTTCTTCATATAAAGCAGCTTGCTTTTGTTTTAATCCGTAAAGTTCTGTTTGATATTTTGAAAATTTTTTAAACCGATCCAAATGAATAATCAAATATTCTTCATCTTTAAAAAGAGGATTGTTAAAAAAGATGTGTTTGATTTCGCTCTCAATTTCCTGCATTCGGATTTCAACCAGACGTTTTTCCTCATTTATATGAAAAATTTCTGCCCGGATGGTTTCATTGATATGGCCGAAATAAAGGAGAACAGCTAAGATTACAATAATAGTTTCAGGAATTATTAAAATCCAAAAAGGTCCAAAGATAAAAAGAGAAATAAAAAGAGTTAGAGCAGGAGCTGTAAGAAGCAGCAGCCAGCGTTTCTGTCGTTTTCTCTTTAGTTTTTTTTCAGCCATTCTGAGTTTATTTTTGAATTCATCAATAACCTTTCTTTTTTCTCTAAGTTCTGTTTTAAGCTGACCAAACCGGTCAAAATCGCTTTCAAATGTTTCCGGCACTTTTTTATAGGTGGCATAATCTGTTTCTATCAGACGGTTAACCTGTTTTATTCGTGAAGTGGTATTTTCCAGCTCAATTTCTTTCTCAATCTTTTTTTCTCTAAGCGATTTCCATAATAAAATATCAGCTCGTAATTGAAGGGAATTTTCTTTATATATATCCGGAAAACGTCTTTTTAAATCTGAAAGAACTGCTTCATTATGTTTGCCTTTATTTTGAACAAGATTGATCAATTTCTGAAGCTCTTCCAGATCATGATTGATCTCATCCACTCTCGAATCGATAAGTAATAAATCTGATAAAAAAGTTTTTTTTCTCTTAAGAAACGCAATCTGTTCTTCAATGGTCTTTATTGTTTCCAAAGGAGCAAGCAGGGAATTATTAAATTTTTCCTCATCTATTAGTCTTTCGGATTCGGATATTTTAAACTGTGGTGAAACAAGCTTATAAAATGTAGAAAGTAAACCGATTAGATTTTGAGGATCATTGGCATCCGCATCATAGCAAATTTCAAGAATAGTATCTTTATCTGTGATGGAAAAAAAATCGCTAAGCATTTTAATATAGGGTCTGGGATTCCCTTCGATAATAATATCTTTTCCCTGGTAAAATGGTTTGACTTCTTTTTTGGATGATAGCAGACAGGCCACAAAATCTGTTTCGAAATCACGTTCAATAAGCATAGTGCGGTCAGAAAGATCGATTGTCAACATACCTGTAAAGGTATGCGTGGTTCCATCCAGATCACGAAAATTTATTTTTTCTTCGCTGGCAAGACCAAATAATATCCCAAGAATCGTTTCAAATAAATAATATTTTTGATCGCTGTCTGTACCCGTAAGCAGGTGGCCGCGATTTTCTTTAAAATTGATTTGTGTGTTTAAATCAAAATATTTAAATCCTGAAATATTCAGGGATGTAATTTGCATAGTAGTTCACTCAAATAAAAAACTGCATATAAACTTATTTCTCGGCTAAAGCCTGAATTTATTTAAAAAAAACTTCGGTAATCTGCATATTTATTATCATATAACTAAAATAATAAGCAAAATCAGCCGCAATTTTTCAACGGATGATATTTATTCTTTCCTATGGGAATAATAACTTTAAATTCAATGTTTTGACCTCCAAATTTGTTTACCTAAATTGAGGCATTGTCTCTTTATATGTTTCCAAAAATCAAGCACTTTATCAATCTTACCAAACCGACCATTATGCTGCTTGTTATTATTACCGGGGCGGCTTCTCTCATTTTGGAAGGTTCCATGCTGATGAGACCCTTTCACTTTTTACTTATTCTATTTGCCTTGTATCTGACGGGCGGATCGGCTAATGCATTAAACCAGTATTTTGAAAGGGATATAGATAGTAAAATGTCCAGAACCGCAAAACGGCGGCCTCTGCCGCAGCAGCAAATTAGCCCGGTTTATGCGCTGATATTTTCCATTTCAATCGGCGTTACCGGCGTTCTGATATTCGGATTTTTCTTTAACTGGTTCAGTGCAATGCTATCACTTGCAACCATTTTGTTTTACAGTTTATTCTATACGCTATTGCTGAAACCCAATACGCCGCAGAATATTGTAATAGGTGGTGCAGCGGGTGCAATGGCCCCGGTGGGCGCCTGGGTTGCTGCCACGGGAACGATGGAATTAGCCCCATGGGTTCTCTTTTTGATTGTATTTTTCTGGACACCGCCGCATTTTTGGGCGTTAGCCTTATTTTATAAAGATGATTACCGGAAAGCGCAGTTGCCGATGTTGCCTGTGGTCAGTGGCGATAAAAGTACATTAAATCAAATACTTATTTACAGCTGGATATTAGTCGCGTCCAGTTTTGCCATTTTTGTATCCTATAAAATTAGTATCATTTATGGTGTGATTGCTATAATACTGGGTGGTATATTTTTGATAAAATCCTATCAGGCAAAAATGGAAATGACGGAATCACGATACAGAAGCTTGTTTGGTTATTCCATTCTTTATTTAATGATTTTATTTACCGTAATCATTATTGATGGAATTATTTGAAAAATCTACTGATGATTGAAACGGATGAGTAGGAATCTAAACAATCACTGAGGTAGCAAAATTAAAAATTCGTGGTCTTCATGATTCTTCGTGGTAAAAGTCTTTAATTAATTGAAATTGTAATATTGATCGATTAAATTTAATGACTTCAAAATTCTATTATTATTCGAATGAGATTAATTTCAGGGGAGTATGCCTTGGCGCAGATTTTTCCGAAATGGGTAGATAAAATTCCAAGATATATTGCAGCTGCCGTGTTACTTGCTGGTTTACTTGTAATTGGATTCTTTTGGTATTACGGCTCGCCAAAGTACACGGATGTCGGCTATCGTCCGAAACAGCCTGTTTCTTACAGTCATAAATTGCACGCCGGCGATCTGGGTATGGATTGCCGTTACTGTCATACGCGCGTTGAGGAAGCTCCACTTGCCAATGTGCCGTCAACGCAGACATGTATGAACTGCCATACCCTGATTGGTAGTGACAGCGATAAGTTATTAGCAGTCCGTGAAAGCTGGGCAACAGGCGATCCGATACAATGGGTTCGCATTCATAAATTACCGGATTACGCTTATTTTGACCATAGTGCACATTTAAAGGCTGGTGTTGGTTGTGAATCATGCCACGGTAATGTTGCTGCGATGGAAGTCGTTGAGCAAAAAGAACCCTTAAGTATGAGCTGGTGCCTGGATTGTCATCGTAATCCCGGCCCGCACTTGCGTTCGCAGGATGAATTGACCAAAATGAACTGGACGCCGCCAACCAACCAGTCCAAAATCGCTCAGCAGCTGATTAATGAAAAACAAATAACACCACCTCTGGATTGTTCAGGATGTCACCGATGAAAGATAAAAATAAACTAAATGGAAAAGACTACTGGCGCAGTTTGGACCAATTAGCCGATACGCCGGAATTTAGAGAATTCCTGCATCGTGAATTTCCGGAAAACGCCTCGGAACTGTCCAGCGCTGTTTCGCGCCGGAAATTTTTAACCCTGATGGGCGCTTCGCTCGCTTTTGCCGGACTGGCCGGTTGCCGCCGCCCTGTGGAAAAGATCATTCCTTATGTGAATGCACCGGAAAATGTAACGCCCGGAATTCCAAAGTATTACGCCACCACTATGCCTTTTGGATTATCCGCCTATGGATTACTTGTCGAAAGTCATGAGGGCCGGCCGACTAAAATTGAAGGTAATGAACTGCATCCATCCACCTTGGGTAAATCCAATATATTAACTCAGGCGGCGATTCTGGGATTATATGATCCTGACCGATCCAATAGTCCGCTGCAGAATGGCAATTCAAAAAGTTGGGATGATTTTATTGCTTACTGGCGTTCGGAACGTGAACAATTCAGCGACAATAGAGGTCAAGGTCTGGCGGTTATCTCGGAATCATTCGCTTCACCGACATTGTATCGTTTATATACTGACTTCAAGAAAAACTATCCAAGGGCAAAATGGTTTACCTATGAACCCTTGAGTGATGAAAATATTTATTCAGGTTCCCAACTGGCAACCGGTAAAAATTATCAACCTGTTTATGATTATGCTAAAGCCAAAGTTATTTTATCGCTTGATTCCGATTTTTTATTGACTGAAAACGAAAATATAACCGCCAATAGGGGATTTGCAGCCGGCCGGAAATTAGAAACCGAAAAAGACAGCATGAACCGCCTTTATGTGGTTGAAAATAATTTTAGCATTACCGGCGGCATGGCTGATCATCGTTTGCGATTGCCAACTTCAAAAATTATAGATTTCTGCACAGCCCTGATGAATGAATTAGGTATTCATATGGGCAAACCTGATTTATCTTCGATTGATAAGAAATGGTTACAGGAAGTAGCTGCTGATCTGAAAAAGAATAAAGGCAATAGTCTGGTTGTGGCTGGAAAGAAACAGCCCACCGTAGTTCATGCCATGGTTATGGCAATCAATAATGTACTGGGTAATGCTGGTAACAGTGTAACCTATATTGAATTAAAAGACGCCGTTTTGCCAAGAACAGAATCAATTCGGGATTTAAAGACATCTGTTCAGGATAAAGAAATAAACACTTTGATAATTTTGGACGGTAACCCGGTATTTAATGCGCCGGCCGATTTGGAATTTACACATATTCTGAAAAAGATTGAGAAAACAGTTCATCTTAGCCTCTATCAGGATGAAACTTCCCAGTTAGTTAACTGGCATCTGCCGTTAGCACATTTTTTGGAAAGCTGGGGGGATGCCCGCAGTTTAAATGGCACGGTATCAGTAATGCAGCCATTGATTGAACCATTATTTGGCGGACGGAGCATGGCCGAAGTTCTAAATTTACTTATCAATGGGGAAGATTTACGCGGCTATGAAATTGTACGTTCAACCTGGAAGAGCATACTCAAATCCGGCGATTTTGAATTCAATTGGACAAAAGTCCTTCATGATGGTTTATTTGCCAATAGCCAACCAATAAAAGAAATTCCTAAAATTTCCGCAGCAAAAATTGAACTGTACTTATCAAAAAACCATAGACCGGAAAAATTATCAGCAGAAAATATAGAGGTTGTATTTCAGCAGTCGCCGGCTGTTTATGACGGCCGTTTTGCCAATAACGGCTGGCTGCAGGAAATGCCTGATCCGGTAACAAAATTATCCTGGGACAATACAGCATTAATCAGCCCGAATACTGCCAAAGAACTAAATTTGAAAAATGAAGATCTAATTAAGATAGATTATAAAGGTCGAAGCGTCGAAGCTCCGATCTGGATTATGCCCGGTCATGCGGACTATTCAATTACCCTGACACTTGGCTACGGGAGAAAATCCGTTGGCCGGATTGGCAATTATGTCGGCTATGACGCTTATAAAATCAGACCTGCTATGAATCTTTATTTTGGCGTAGGCGCGGTTATAACAAAGACAGGTAAAACTTATCTGCTGGCTAATACACAGGACCATGGCAGTATGGAAGGCCGTCCGTTAGTCCGGGAGGCATCCATCGAAGAATACAAAAAGCATCCGGAATTTGCCAAAGAAATGGTCGGGCACCCGCCGCTAAAATCTCTCTGGGAAGAACAAAGCTACGATGAAGGCTATCAGTGGGGTATGACCATCGATCTGAACGCCTGTTCCGGTTGTAATGCCTGTGTGATTGCCTGCCAGAGTGAAAATAATATTCCAATTGTTGGAAAAGAACAGGTGCGTAAAGGACGCGAAATGCACTGGATTCGTTTGGACCGTTATTTTTCCGGCGGGTTAAGCGAACCGGAAATGGTATATCAGCCGGTGGCATGTCAGCACTGTGAAAATGCGCCATGCGAACAGGTCTGCCCGGTTGCCGCAACCGTACATGATGAAGAGGGTTTAAATGTAATGGCTTATAACCGTTGCATTGGAACCCGTTACTGTTCGAATAACTGTCCGTACAAAGTGCGCCGATTTAATTTTTTCAACTATACTAATGAATATCCTGAAGTTTTAAAGATGGCGCAGAATCCGGATGTTACGGTTCGTTCACGCGGTGTCATGGAAAAATGTACATTCTGTACACAGCGCATCAATTCCGTAAAAATCACTGCAAAAAATAAAGGCGAAACGGTAAAAGACGGCGATGTGGTCACTGCCTGTCAGCAAAGCTGTCCGGCTGATGCTATTGTGTTTGGTAATATAAATGATCCGAAAAGCGCTGTTTCAAAAATGAAAGAACTTAACCGTGAATACACCATGCTTGGTGAACTAAATGTAAAAACCCGAACAACTTATTTAGCCAAAGTTCGTAATCCGAATCCTGCGCTTATGGATTAGGAACCGATCGTTTAAAAAATGAAAAATTTGACTATATAAGGTTGTTAGATCTGTGAGTGTTATGACAAAAACGTCCAATAGAATACAGATTGCAGAAACGCCGCTGATTACAGGAAACCAAACCTTTTCAACCATAACTGATAAGGTAAGTTCGATTACGGAACAGAAAACCCCAAGGATGTGGTATGTTTTGTTTGGCGCGGCCTCGTCGTTAGCGCTTATCATGTTCAGTTTAATAGGTTACCTGATTTGGGAAGGCGTTGGCGTCTGGGGCGTACAGATTCCGGTTGGCTGGGGTTGGGCGATTGTTAATTTTGTGTTCTGGGTAGGCATCGGGCATGCCGGAACTCTGATATCCGCCGTTCTGTTTTTATTTCGCCAGAAATGGCGGACATCCATCAACCGCTTTGCGGAAGCCATGACTCTGTTTGCTGTGATTTGCGCGCTGATATTTCCCGGAATTCATGTGGGCAGAATCTGGGTGGCTTATTTTATGTTTCCTATTCCAAACTCTATGGGTATGTGGCCGAATTTCCGAAGTCCGCTTTTATGGGATGTGTTTGCTGTTGGTACATATTTCTCCGTTTCCCTGATGTTCTGGTATGTTGGTTTAATTCCGGATCTGGCTTCGCTGCGTGACCGGGCAAAAAATAAAATCCGTAAAATATTTTTTGGAATCGTATCCTTGGGCTGGCGCGGAGGCAATCGTCAGTGGAAACACTATGAACTAGCCTATCTGTTGCTGGCTGGTTTATCGACGCCATTAGTGCTTTCCGTGCACAGTGTGGTCAGTACAGACTTTGCTACCAGTGTTATTCCCGGCTGGCACACAACAATATTTCCGCCATACTTTGTAGCCGGCGCTATCTTCTCCGGATTTGCTATGGTGATGACCCTGGCGCTGGTAGCGCGGAAAATTTATGGGCTGGAACACCTGATAACCCTGCGCCATCTGGAAAATATGAATAAAATAATATTAGTAACCGGTATGATGGTGGGCTACGCGTACAGCATGGAATTCTTCATCGCCTGGTACAGTGGCAATGCCTACGAAAAGTTTACATTTATTAATCGGGCCTTTGGGCAATATGCCTGGGCTTACTGGATTATGATTTCCTGTAATGTAATTATTCCGCAGCTTTTCTGGTCAAAGAAATTACGCACCAGCATTCCGGTAATGTTTGTGGCTTCCATCTTTGTGAATATCGGTATGTGGTTTGAGCGATTCGTAATAACCGTAACTTCACTGGCCAATGATTTTCTGCCCTCATCATGGGATTATTACCAACCGACTTTTGTTGATATTGGCACCTTTATGGGTTCGTTTGGATTGTTCTTTGCATTATTTCTTATTTTTATCCGCTTTTTGCCGCTGATAGCGATGTCTGAAGTGAAAGGTGTGCTGCCACAGGCTGATCCGCTTTATTATGGGCATAACGGCGACGGAAAAGGGGAAAAACATGGCAAATAAAAAAATTGAAGGCATCATTGCCGAGTTTAAAAATCCCGCTGAACTTATTCGCGCTGCGGAAAAATTAAGAGATTCTGAATATACAAAATTCGATTGTCATTCGCCGTTTCCGATTCACGGAATGGACCGGGCTATGGGTGAAAAACGATCGCCACTGGGCTGGATTGTCGGTATCGTGGCATTTTTAGGATTGGGCGCCGGCGTTACTCTGGAATGGTGGACGAGCACGATCGATTATCCGCTGGTAATTTCCGGAAAACCATTCTTCAGTTATCAGGCATATGGGCCGGTGGCTTTTGCGGTAATGGTTTTAAGCTCTGCCTTTGTCGCTTTGGCTGGTATGCTTATATTGAATAAATTGCCAAAATTCAATCATCCGGTATTTCACTCCGATCGGTTCGGTAAAGTCACGGATGATGCATTCTTTGTTAGCATTGAAGCGAATGATCCGCATTTTGATCAGAAAAAAACAATTGAATTTTTAAAAACGCTGGGCGGACAGCATGTTGAATTGCTTGAAACTGATGAAAAAAATGAATAGGCAGAGAGGCGTCATTTTGAAAAATTTTATGAACATTAAAATTTTTGTTTCTATAAGTCTGATTGCTCTATTTCTGAGCGGTTGTTTTCGGGGGCGTCCATCGGAAGATCCGCCGATACATATCAATCCGAATATGGATCATCAGCCAAAATATAAAGCTCAGGCTGAAAGCCAATACTTTGAGAATGGTTCAACCATGCGTATGCCGGTTGCCGGTACCGTGGCGCGTGGTGAGAGCTTTGAAAATACGGAACTGTTTTTTGGTAAAAATGCCAATGGACAGCCAGTGCTTGAAAATCCGCTGCCGATAAATATGCGTCTGCTAAAAAGAGGACAGGAACGGTACGATATTTTCTGCGCGCCATGCCACGGTCGTACCGGTGATGGCCGAGGGATTGTTATTAAACGCGGTTATCTGCCGCCGCCCAATTTTCATCAGGACCTGGTGCGAAATTATCCGGATGGTCATCTTTATGATGTCATTGCCAATGGCATACGTAACATGCCTTCCTATAAACACATGATTCCCGTTGAAGACCGCTGGGCGATTGTCAGTTATGTGCGGGCGTTGCAGCGATCACAGAATGCCGCGCTTTCGGATATTCCGGAAGAAATTAGAGATGATATTAAATAGAGATCATATTTATGAATTTTGACAACGAGACCTATAAAATAACAGATTCAAAAAACACGGGTATTCTACTTATAATTGTTGGCGTTTCGGTTACGATATTAAGCGCTATCGGTTACTTTTCAAATTCAGCGCAGTTTTTTATGTCATATTTGGTTGCCTGGATTTTCTGGGTATCGATTGGCTTGGGCGCATTATTTTTTGTGATGCTGAATCATTTGACCGGCGCCGTATGGAGTCTTGTACTCCGGCGAATAAATGAATCGGTGATGATCGCTTTGCCCTTTATGGCTATATTATTTGTCCCGCTTATATTTGGTTTACATGATATGTATCACTGGACGCATGCGGAAGATGTCGCCAATGATGCCATACTCTCCCAAAAAACAGGATACCTGAATGTACCGTTCTTTCTTGTTCGCAGCGCGATTTATTTTATCGCATGGTTTTTAATTGCGTATAAACTTTATAAAACGTCCATTACACAGGATAATAATCCCACCCCCGACCAGATAAAAGCCATGCGCCGGGTCAGCGGACCCGGAATGGTTGTTTTTGCATTGACAACCTCCTTTGCCGGTTTTGACTGGCTGATGTCATTAGACGCTCATTGGTACTCCACTATATTCGGCGTGTACTTTTTCTCCGGCGGATTGCTCTCTTCATTAGCTTTATTAGTGTTGATTGCCTTGTATCTGCGTAAAAAAAATATCCTGAATGAGATGATTACAATCGAACATTATCATGATATGGCCAAACTGATGTTTGCCTTTACCATTTTCTGGGGCTATATGGCCTTCTCTCAGTATTTTCTAATCTGGTATGCCAATAGTCCGGAAGAAACGATCTGGTACCTGCATCGCTGGGAGGGCAACTGGAAGATATTATCAATGACATTGGTCTTTGGGCATTTTGTAATTCCTTTTATTGGATTAATGACGCGCACAGCCAAACGGAATCTGGTTTGGCTCACAATTATTTCCATTTGGCTGATAATTATGCACTGGATTGACTTATACTGGATCGCTATGCCGACTTATGCTCATCATGGATTTCATTTATCCTGGATGGATCTGAGTCTGCTTATTGGCATCGGCAGCGTATTCATAGGCATTTTCTGGAAGTTTACCAGTGCCAGCGCAATAGTGCCTGTAAACGACGCCGCGCTCACGCAGTCGATTGGATTCAGTAATAATTAGATTTTAAGTGGAAAAGTGAAAGATACTATTTTATGAGTTATGAAAAGAAAGACGTTAATGTAGGTAAAATAGTCGGCTACACCTTAGCTGCGGTTGTAATTTTAACGGCTATTATCATCTTTTTAAATGAGTTTTTTATCTTTCAGGTGGAAGGAATTAAGCAGGAACGTGACAGTGTAGTGTCGACCGAATTGAGAGAGCTGCGTGCCGCAGAAGAGGAAACGCTGAATTCATATAAAGCGTTAAATGCAGATAAAAATAAATATCAGATTCCTATTGATCGGGCTATGAAATTACTGGCTGATGAAGCCTACGCTAAGCAATAAATTGGAAATAGACCTAATTTTCAATTATAGTTCATTTTAAAAAACTGTTAGTTTTATCTCACCATTATTTATATAAGACTTTAGCCCAAATATATTCAGATTCGTCATTCCGAATTTATTTCGGAATCCTTCACACCTTAATAGATGCTAAAACAAGTCAGCCAGAAGGGCTGATCCGCACGCCAGAAGGCGCATTTTCAACCTATCGGTGTGATTCAGCATGACGATACACCACTACACAGTTGACTGGTCACTAGTGATTTACTAAAGTCAGATATTTCAGGTGAATAGCCCCGAGTTTTAAGTCTCAGGTGAATAGCCCCGAGTTTTAAGTCGGGGTAGATGATAGCCAAATCCCTGTTAGGATTTTAGCCCTGATTATATTTTATTAGCGGTCAGTCACCGGGATAACATAAATAAAATACTGATCCAAAATCCTTCGTTTAACTCGGGATGACACAATATGTCATTTTATCAATTTTTCAGGAATATTTTTTTTAATTTTTACTTTACATAAAGCGATTTAAAATAAACAGATCAAATCGTGTATATAGTTTGAGAATATTCAGGTTTAAACTAAATTGAATTATAAATATCAAAATAAAAGCAGTGTTATTTTATTAATTAGCATGCTGATTCTGGTTAGTGCTGCATACATTCAGGCGCAAATTGCCAATCAAAATCCGGATGAGCTGCAGAATATTAATGTGGAAGAACATCTTGGCCAAACTATTCCTGTAGATTTACAATTCACAAATGAACAAGGTGAAAATATTTTACTTCAAAGATACTTCAATCAGAGTAAACCGGTTATTCTGGTTTTGGCTTATTATGAATGCCCCATGCTCTGTACTCTGGTTCTAAATGGTTTAACTCAATCGGTATATAAATTAAATATGCTGCTTGGTGAAGATTACCAGATTGTCACGGTTAGTATCGATCCAACTGAAACCAAAGAATTGGCGGCAGCAAAAAAACAATCTCACCTAAAAATGCTTAATCAACCGGAAAATCCGCACGGATGGGTATTTTTGACCGGAACCGAGGGCAATATCAATAAACTTACAGAATCGGTTGGATTTAAATATTATTATGTCGAAGAGCGCGATGAGTATGCACATCCGGCAGTTGTAATGCTGTTGAGTGAAACTGGTAAAATAACCCGCTATTTATACGGCATTGAATATAAAACAAATGATTTAAAATTAGGATTGCTGGAAGCGGCAGAAGGTAAGGTTGGCAGCACGCTGGATAAACTAATTTTGTATTGTTATCATTATGATCCCAATGCTAAAGGCTACGTAATTTTTGCATCCAATGTAATGAAGCTTGGCGGAGCAGTGACACTTTTACTGCTTTCCGCATTTATTGGATTGTTGTGGGTAAAAGATAAAAGCAGGAATAAAATAGGGACAAAATAAATTTATGATGGGCAAGAGCCCGATAATAATGGGATTTTGTTTAACCACAGCCTTAAGGCTGGGATTATTAAATCAAACCAATTTTAATTTGGACATACTAGTCCAGATAGTTGCATTTTAAAGATCAAATAGGATATAAGATAAATATATTAGTATGTAAGGATTGACAATATATGGATACTACCGGAACCTTATTTCTGCCTCCGGCTAATTCAACCATCGCTCCCGAAGTAGATGCACTGTTTCAGTTTATTCTGGTAACATCCATTATATTTTTTTTAATTGTTGTAGGTGGAACGGCCTACTTCATTTATAAGTACAGAAAAAAAGGAAAAGATGGATTTACGGCAGATATATCAGAAAACCGAACACTGGAAATTATCTGGACCGTGATCCCGATCATCCTGGTATTTATCATATTTTTTTGGGGATTTAAAACCTATTTAAAAATGCATGTGCCGCCGGCTGAGACCATTCAAATAAAAGCAACCGGTCAAAAATGGTTCTGGCAGTTTGATTATGATAACGGCGCCAGCAGCACCAACGATCTGGTTGTTCCGGTTGGTAAACCTGTTGAACTATTGCTTTCTTCCCAGGACGTAGTGCATAGTTTCTATGTGCCGAATTTCAGGATTAAAATGGATGTGCTGCCAAACCGTTACACCGTCACCTGGTTTGAAGCGCCGCGCCAGGGCGAATATGATTTATTCTGCGCCGAATTTTGTGGTACCAGTCATTCCAAAATGATAGGGAAAGTTAAGGTGGTCTCTGAGCGGGAATATAATGAATGGCTCGAAGCAAGCAGTAATCCCGGAGAAGGACTATCTTTGGAAGAATATGGAGCAAAGTTATATCAATCCAAAGCCTGTGTGACCTGTCATTCAATAGACGGCTCGCCGAATATCGGTCCGACCTTATCCGGATTGATAGGCAGAACTGAGCAATTTACTGACGGATCTTCTCTATCCGCGGATGAGAATTACATCCGTGAATCAATACTAAATCCGCAGGCTAAAGTCGTGAAGGGTTATCAACCGGTCATGCCAACCTATCAGGGTATTTTAAAGGACAAAGAAATTGACGCCCTGGTTACTTATATTAAATCACTAAATAAAACAGGTGAATAAATGAGTGGAAATAAAACTGAAGTCGAAAAAAACTATCTAAATGATCAGAAGGGAATTAAGTCCTGGCTGCTGACGCTGGATCATAAACGTATTGGTATCTTGTATCTGTACAGTATTATGTTCTTCTTTTTTATAGGCGGCATGTCGGCATTACTGATTCGATTAGAGTTAATAAGGCCTCAGGAAGTAATCGTTGGCGCGGATACCTATAATCAATTATTTACCCTGCATGGCGCTATCATGATCTTTTTATTCATCATACCCGGAATTCCGGCCATATTGGGTAATTTTGTGTTACCGCTCATGATCGGTGCGAAGGATGTAGCTTTTCCAAAATTAAATCTGGCGAGTTGGTACGTGTATATTTTTGGCAGTCTGTTTGCCGTCTATTCATTAGTTACCGGAGCGGTTGATACGGGCTGGACTTTTTATACACCCTACAGCACCTCAACGGATACTTCTGTGGTATCGATGACGCTGGGCGCATTCATTCTGGGTTTTTCCTCAATTTTTACCGGGATTAATTTTATCGTGACTATTCATAAACTGCGCGCGCCGGGCATGACCTGGTTTAAAATGCCTTTATTTGTATGGGCCTCCTATGCGACCGCCATTATTCAGGTATTGGCGACACCAGTACTTGGCATAACCCTTTTATTATTGATTGCAGAACGCCTTCTTGGTATTGGTATTTTTGATCCGGCCATGGGCGGCGACCCGGTGCTCTATCAGCACTTTTTCTGGTTCTATTCCCATCCGGCTGTTTATATCATGATACTGCCCGGCATGGGTATTATCAGTGAAGTAATTGCGGTATTCTCAAAGAAAAAGATATTCGGTTATAATGCTATTGCTTTTTCCAGTCTGGGGATTGCCCTGGTTAGCTTCCTCGTATGGGGACATCATATGTTTACCAGCGGCCAATCAGAATTTGCCGCCATGATTTTTTCGTTCCTGACCTTTCTTGTGGGTATTCCTTCGGGTATTAAGATGTTTAACTGGCTGGCCACGCTTTATAAAGGATCGATTACGTTCGAGACACCAATGTTGTATGCATTGTCTTTTATGTTTCTATTTGCGATTGGTGGATTTACCGGTATTATGCTCGGCGCTCTCTCGGTGGATGTGCATTTACACGATACCTATTTTGTAGTTGCCCATTTCCATTACGTGATGATGGGCGGTACGGTGATGGCATTTTTAGCCGGTTTGCACTACTGGTGGCCAAAAATCTGGGGCCGGACTTATAATGAGTTCTGGGCGCGCATCGCAGCCTTTTTAATTTTTGTCGGTTTTAATGTAACATTTTTCAGCCAGTTTATTTTAGGCGCCAAGGGCATGCCAAGACGTTATTATACCTATCTCGATCAGTATCAGCCGTTACATGCATTTTCATCCGTTGGTGCATTTGTTATCGGCGCCGGATTTTTTATTATGGCCTTTTACCTGATTCATGCCATGGTGAGAGGAAAAAGGATTGGCAGGAATCCATGGGGAGCATTAACGCTGGAGTGGACAACAACCTCGCCGCCGTCGCATCATAATTTTGAAGAAATACCGGTAGTGAAGAACGGTCCGTATGATTTTGACCGAATTCGGGTTGAGAATGATAAGTGGATATATAAGGAAGAGTAGTAGAAGGCAGCGGCAGTATTCAGTTTGCAGTTGACAGTCAGCATTACCTGATTTGTCATTCTGAACGAAGTGAAGAATCTGGAAATTATGATAGAAAATGAAGCACTCTGGAAATGGGATTTCGGAAATAGGAGATCGGAAAAACAGGACTTGACAAAATATCCAATAACCAATAACCAATAACGAGCAAAAACATGAATCACACAGAAACACATCCATCATTTTTAGCGCATCATTTCAGCGAATCAGAACAGCAAAGGGAATCCGCTAAACTGGGCATGTGGATATTTTTAATTACAGAAGTACTGTTATTCAGTGGATTATTTACTTTTTATGCCATATACCGATCCTGGTATCCGGATATGTTCATTAATGCGCATCAGCATTTGAATGTGGCATTGGGTACTTTGAACACTATTGTGCTAATAACAAGTTCATTGACAATAGCACTGGCTATCAGGAGTATGCAGTTAAATAATCGCAGGCAGACCATCATCCTGCTAATTACGACTCTGGCTCTTGCTGCTATTTTTCTTGTCGTAAAATATTTTGAATACAGTCATAAATTTCATCTGGGTCAGCTACCCGGCAAATTTTATACTTTTACCGGAATTAAAGGAACAAATCCCCATGTATTTTTCAGTGTTTATTTTATGTTAACCGGATTACACGGCATTCATGTGATTGCCGGGATGATCGCTATCGGCTGGGTATTACGCAGAACCATCAATAATCATTTTTCAGCAGAATATTATACGCCCATTGAAAATGCCGGATTATATTGGCATCTGGTAGATTTAGTCTGGATCTATTTATTTCCTTTATTGTATTTGATAGGATAAAATTATGAGCATAAAAGCACATCATCATATCACACCCTTAAAAACTTATTTATCCGTCGGCGTTGCATTAATGGTTTTAACCATTATTACCGTAGTCGTTTCATTTGTCCACTTTGGCGCCTTTAATCTGATTATTGCCATGGTAATCGCATCGATTAAAGCAGTCCTGGTAGCCCTATTTTTTATGCACCTGTTATATGATAACAAATTATTTATGGCCATTTTTTCTATTTCCTTGATTTTTGTCAGTGTGTTCATTATTCTCACAATGTTCGACACGATGCAGCGCGATTCGATTGATGAAGTAAAAGCAAAACCCATCAAAAAAAACGCAATCATTTATGATAAATAGACTAAGCCAGCACGCTAAGCCGCAAAGAACGCAAAGAAAAATAAAAATGTAGCAGAGTTAAAGTCTTCGCATTCTTCGTGATCTTCGTGTGAAAACGAAAAATAATGAACATTGATTTTTTTGCTCTCTTTTTAATCGGCTTTTTCGGGGGATTCAGCCATTGCATTGGCATGTGCGGCGGTTTTGTGGCCACCTATACATTCAAAATTGCCGAAAACGATCCCGCACCCGATAATTCCTATTTTAAGAAATTGGTTCCGCATCTTCTATACAATTCAGGCCGGTTAGTAACTTATACTATTCTCGGTGAATTATTTGGTTTTATTGGCGGAACCCTTGGGCTTATCTTTGCTATTCAGGATTTCCAGGGCGGATTGCAATTACTAGCCGGGATTTTTATGGTGTTGATGGGATTGGATATAGCAGGACTTATTCCTAATCTTGAACCGGATGCCTTTCCCGGTGTGAATATTTTTAAACGAACGGTTAATGCATTGTTTAATAAAGTTAATCGTAAAAATATTTTTGTCCTTGGTATGGTTCTCGGTTTAATCCCCTGTGGATTAGTTTATGCCGTTGGCGCTAAAGCGGCTGCCACACAAAGCATTGCCGGCGGCTTTTTAACTATGCTTATTTTTGGTCTGGGTACGTTTCCCGCCATGTTCTTCACTGGCTTTATTGTTAATCTGCTTTCTGTAAAAGTACGGGGACGGCTCTATCGTATTGCGGCGATTTTAGTAATCCTCATGGGAATTCTGACTATCCTCAGAGGTATTGATGCTCTGGGCTGGATTAAAATCTACTGGCTCTCAAGCTTTTAGAAATACCCCTCTATATCCCCCCTTATTAAGGCAATAAGGAAGAGCATATTAATTTTTTATGCAAACATTATATATTATCAAATGAATTTATAATCATTTATTAGGATTATATTATAATGACCCACCCCTTCTCCCCTCCCTAAAAATTAGGGAGGGGAATCCCGATTTATACGGCGAAGGGCGCATCCGCCTACTGGCGTGATCGGGATAGGGAGGGTTAATAAACTATTCCAGTATATCCAAAATCTTTATATAACAGATTTTAAATTCTATAGTCATTTTATTTCAACTTTATTGGGATTATTCATAAAAAAAATGTAGTTTTGAACAAGCGAGATTAACTGAATTTTTATATCCCGTTAAATGAGTATAATTGAAATAAAAACATATCAATCCGAGATAAAAACCGCTGCGGATCTCTGTTATCACTGCGGGGATAGTTGTTCAAATTCCGATATCCATATTAGCAATAAAGTATTTTGCTGTTCCGGCTGCAAAACGGTATATGAAATCCTCGAGGCTAACGATTTATGCAATTATTACAATCTCGATGAAAACCCAGGCATTGCCCTCAAAGATACGCCAATCAAAAATAAGTTTGCTTATCTTGATGATCAAGAAATCAAAAAGAAAATCATAGATTTTCATGACAATGGTATAAGCCGCGTTAATTTCTTTATCCCTTCCATGCATTGCAGCTCCTGTGTCTGGCTGCTGGAAAATCTCTATAGATTAAACAAAGGTGTTATTGAGTCGCGGGTGGATTTTCTTAAAAAGGAATTAGCGCTCAAGTTTGATGAAAGTCAGACATCACTGCGTACCCTGGTGGAATTGCTGACCTCAATCGGCTATGAACCGCAGATCAATATGCAGAGTATCGATGCCAGGGGAAAAAAACAATCTAATAAAGATTTATACCTTAAAATTGGCGTTGCCGGATTTTGTTTTGCCAACATTATGCTATTCAGTTTTCCCGAATATTTATCGCTGGGGAAGGGCATCGGGAAGGAATTTGAAAAGTTCTTTGGTTATCTGAATATCATCGTTGCCTTGCCGGTTTTGTTATACAGCAGTGCAGATTATTTCCGCTCGGCGCTGCAAGGCTGGAAACAGAAGATGGTCAATATGGATGTGCCCATTTCCATTGGTATCATAACACTGTTCCTGCGCAGTCTTTATGATATTCTTGCCGGAGCAGGTCCCGGATTTATGGATTCATTCACCGGTCTGGTTTTTCTTTTGTTAGTTGGTAAAATCTTTGAGAAGAAAACGTATGATTCACTTTCCTTTGAGCGGGATTATAAATCCTATTTTCCCATATCGGTAACGCGCAAAGAAAAGAACAGCGAACAGGTCATTTCCATCGAAAAACTTAAGGTGGGTGATCGCATCATTATCCGGAATGGCGAATTGATTCCCGCGGATGCCATCATGATAAACGGCGAGGCCTATATTGATTACAGCTTTGTGACCGGTGAGTCCGCGCCGGTTAAAAAAGAATCGGGTGAAATGATCTATGCCGGCGGCAAGCAGATCGGCGGCCTTATTGAATTGGACGTGATTAAGGATGTGTCGCAGAGTTACCTTACCCGCCTCTGGAATGATGACGCCTTTTCAAAGGAGCATCAAGGCAAGATTACGACGCTGGCGAATACGATCAGCCGTTATTTTACGATTGTAGTCATTTCCATTGCTTTAATTTCAGCCATTTACTGGTTCTGCATAGAGCCGTCGTTAGCCCTGAATGCATTAACTGCCGTGCTGATTATTGCCTGCCCGTGCGCTCTGGCTCTCTCTACACCTTTCACCCTGGGAAATACGATGCGTATATTTGGTAAAAATCAGTTTTATTTAAAAAATACTGCGGTGATTGAATCACTGGCGAAGGTCAATGTAGTGGTGTTTGATAAAACCGGAACCATAACGCGTGGCGGCAAATCAGAGGTCACATTTGAATCTCTGGATGTAAATCAGAATGAATTGAGTCAAGACGAAATATCCTATGTTTTATCCCTATCGCGGCAATCCATGCATCCAATAAGCAGGCAGATTGCCGCAGCTTACGCAGATCATAATTTCTATCCGGTTGAAAATTTTGTAGAGACGCCGGGAAAAGGCATAAGCGGAAAAATTAAGGATCAGAATATTCGATTGGGTTCGGCTGAATTTATTGGAATATCCGGAAATACTTCGGCCGGACAGGTTTACCTTGAGATAAACAGTAAACCAAGAGGAAAATTTAAGATTTGCAGCAGTTATCGTCCCGGCCTGAAGGAAACAATCACTATCTTAAAATACTGGTTCAGAATATATCTGCTAACAGGGGATAATGATAATGAAAGATCCAATTTGCTCAACTATTTTTCTGAAACGGAAACGCTGAATTTTAAACAAAGCCCGTATGATAAGCTCAATTTTATTCAAAAACTACAGAATGAAGGCAATCGGGTGCTCATGATTGGCGACGGATTAAATGACGCCGGCGCATTGAAACAGAGTGATGCAGGTGTTTCTATTTCCGAAGATGTAAATACGTTTTCTCCGGCGAGCGATGCTATTTTGGATGGCAAACAGTTTCAACGTCTGGCTGATTTTATTAAATTTGCAAAACGAAGTATGCATATAATAATAATCAGTTTTATAATCTCGTTTATATATAATGTTATAGGACTGAGTTTTGCTGTAACAGGGACGTTATCACCCCTGATAGCAGCGATTTTGATGCCGATTAGTTCCATTTCAGTCATTGTATTCACAACCGGCGCGACAATTTTACTGGCGAAGAAGTATGGGTTATGGAATGAAGCAAGTTAGCAGACTGCAGTTGCCAGTATGCAGTATTGATTTGTCATTCTGAACGGAGTGAAGAATCTTTTTCAGTTGGCAGTATGCAATTTGCAGTTAGCAATGAAAAACTTGCAATTCTGAGCTTTGCGAAGAATGATTAGGAAAGGTAGTGGATGAGTTTTAAGGGACTTATTGTATATCAAAAAGCATATCAGTTGGCAATGACGATATTTGAAATCACTAAAACTTTTCCAAGAGAGGAACAATACTCACTTACAGATCAAATTCGAAGATCGTCACGATCTGTCTGTACCAATATTGGAGAAAGTTACAGAAAAAGACAATACAAGGCCCATTTCATTGCTAAATTATCCGATGCAGATATGGAAAATAGTGAAACACAGGTGTGGTTGGATTTTGCTCTGTCTTGTGGTTATATCGATGATGAAGTCAATAAAGCGTTGGTTGCAGAATCTGAGGAAATTGGAAAATTGCTCTATCATATGATGGAACAACCGGATAAATTTATTAAATTTGAATAAGTGAATTTAGCAAGTTTCTTAATGCAAACTGCAAACTGCAAACTGGAAAGTGTAAACTGCCAACTTTAAGGTGTTAAAAACATGAGTGCCGTAATAGTCCTAATTCTCGCAAGCCTGGTCGTAGCAACCGGATTTTTACTGGCATTTTTGTGGGCGGTAAAGAACGGGCAATTTGAGGATAAGGTAACCCCATCCATGCGCATGTTATGGGATGATAAAAAAAATAAAAATGATGAGAATAATAATGGTACAAATCAGGGAGTGAATGAATGACCGGTATCGATACATTCAATTATGATAATAAAATTGTTAAGCAATTTGCCTTAGCAACCACGTTTTGGGGAGCGGTTGGCATGCTGGTCGGTGTTATTGTGGCGTTTCAATTCTTTTTACCATCTTTGAATCTGGGTATTGCGGAAACAACCTTTAGTCGTATTAGGCCATTACATACCAACGCAGTCATTTTTGCTTTTGTCGGCAATGGTATATTTATGGGCGTTTATTATTCCATGCAGCGTCTCTTAAAAGCCCGTATGTATAACGATCTTCTTAGCCGGTTGCATTTCTGGGGCTGGCAGCTCATCATTGTACTTGCCGCGCTTACGCTGCTGTCCGGATTTACCACCAGTAAAGAATATGCCGAGCTGGAATGGCCGCTGGATATATTGATTGCCATCGTCTGGGTAATCTTCGGTATCAATATGATTGGGACGATTATTAAACGCCGCGAACAACACATGTATGTGGCTATCTGGTTTTATATCGCAACATTTTTCACGGTGGCTATTTTGCATATCGTAAATTCAATCGAACTTCCCGTAAGTTTACTGAAGAGTTATCCCATCTATGCGGGTGTACAGGATGCCCTGGTTCAGTGGTGGTACGGTCATAATGCGGTGGCTTTCTTTCTGACAACTCCTTACCTGGGATTGATGTATTATTTTCTGCCAAAAGCGGCTGAGCGTCCCATCTATTCCTATCGTTTATCCATTGTACATTTCTGGGCATTGATATTCATTTATATCTGGGCCGGTCCGCATCATTTACTTTACACGGCTTTACCGGATTGGGCACAATCATTAGGAACCGTATTTTCACTTATGCTGATTGCACCTTCCTGGGGCGGCATGTTAAATGGACTGCTTACGCTGCGCGGCGCCTGGGACAAAGTGCGGCAGGATCCCATCCTCAAATTTATGGTTGTGGCAGTTACCGCCTATGGCATGGCTACCTTCGAAGGACCGATGCTTGCTATAAAAAGTGTGAATGCAATTGCCCATTATACCGATTGGATTATTGCTCATGTTCACATCGGCGCTTTGGGCTGGAATGGATTATTGACATTTGGTATTCTATATTGGCTCATTCCAAGATTATTCAATACAAAACTACATTCGGTAAAATTAGCAAATGTTCATTTCTGGATTGCTACATTGGGTATGATTTTTTATGCCATTCCTCTTTACTGGGCCGGTATTACGCAAAGTCTGATGTGGAAAGAATTTCGCCCGGATGGATTCTTACAGTATCCACAATTTTTAGAAACCGTATTACAAATTGTTCCCATGTATATCATGCGCGCGATTGGCGGCACACTTTACTTAAGCGGCGCTATATTGATGATTTATAATCTGTATCGAACGATAGCTGCCGGTCATTGCGCGGATAATGAAGAAACGCAGGCGCCGGCTTTGCAAAAAACACATACTCGGCAACAGGAAAAAGCCTACTGGCATCGCTGGATTGAAAAACGACCGGTGCAATTTATGCTGCTGACTGTCGTTGCCGTGGCTATCGGGGGATTGGTCGAAATCATTCCTACCTATTTAATCAAATCCAATGTGCCAACGATTTCCAGTGTTAAACCATATACACCACTGGAATTACAGGGGCGGGATATTTATGTCCGCGAAGGCTGTTATACCTGCCATTCACAAATGGTGCGGCCTTTCCGCTCAGAAACCGAACGATACGGCGAGTATTCCAAGGCTGGTGAGTTTGTTTATGATCATCCCTTTCAATGGGGATCAAAGCGAACCGGACCTGATTTACACCGGGTAGGTGGAAAGTATCCTGATGCCTGGCATTACAATCATATGATAGATCCAGAATCTATGTCGCCCGGATCCATCATGCCGCCCTATCCCTGGTTAATAGAAAATGATCTGGATGTGGAATCGACGCCGGCAAAGATCCGCGCCATGCAGACTCTGGGTGTTCCTTATCTAAAAGGGTATGATGAACAGGCCACGAATGATCTAATCGAACAATCGTTAAAAATAACAGCCGGTTTACAGGAAAGCGGTATAGCTGTCAGTCACGAGAAAGAGATTATTGCGTTGATTGCTTATTTGCAGCGATTGGGAACGGATATTAAAGTAAAAGAATCGGGGGAATAATATGTTTAGTGAAATCATGAGTACTATATCGGGAATTACAATTTTTCCCATTATTACAACAATTATTTTCTTTCTGATTTTTATCGGGATTGTAATTTGGGCGTTTCGGGCTGATAAATCCTATATCAGTAAAATGAGCGAACTGCCGCTGGATTCAACCAGGATAAATGGAGATTAGTTATGGCGAAGAAAGATGATAATTTGCTGGATCATGATTATGACGGCATTAAGGAACTGGATAACGATTTACCGCCATGGTGGCTCTGGCTATTCTATATAACAATTGGTATTGCCATTGTTTATATGTTGTACTATCATGTCTTTCACATCGGTGATTTACAGACCGCAGAATATTATAAAGAGGTTGATCCAAATTGGGTGCCTCCAGATGAACAAGGGCCAAAACACGCAGGTTTGTTTTATGAATCCCCATATGCCAGGATGAAGAAAGATGTTACGCCTCGTATGATAAAGGAAGAGATGATCGCAGAAAAAAAAGAAGCTGAACAGAAAGCCAGGGAAGAGGAAGCTATGGCCAAAGCCGAAGGACATGAGGGCAGCGTGACGCTTTCAGATATTGGTTTTGATGAACTCATTAAGCAGGCTATGAAGAAAGCATCGCCGGGTGATCTGAAAAAATTACAGACTGCATTTCCGGAAATTTATGCATCCTACTCTAGCGAGGCGGGCAGTGATGTCGGTATAGCAGCGGGATCAACCGTACCGGAAATTACGGCATTAACGGATGTGGCCAGTTTGCAAGCAGGTGAAGCCATCTATCAGAAAAATTGCGCATCCTGTCATGGCAATGCCGGTCAGGGAGGTATAGGACCCAATATGACCGATGATTACTGGATTCATGGCGCTGGTATGAGTAACATGATGCATATTATAAAGGTTGGCGTTCCGGCCAAAGGAATGATTGCCTGGCAGCCTGTGCTAACCGAACAGGAAATTTTACAGGTAGCCAGTTTTATTTTAACATTGCATGGTACTAATCCGCCCAATCCAAAGAAACCGCAGGGCGAAAAGGTTGATTATCCCTTGTAATTGTTTAAAACACTGATTCAAACTGACCCTCCCCCAACCCCCTCCCTGATTATCAGGGATGGGAATAAAAGGGGTGGGTTAATTTTAAAAGTAATTTAAAATTATGCCCACATCTCAAATTAATAAAGAAAACTTCCGCGATAAACTCTCAACGGTCGACCAGCAGGGCAAACGTGTCTGGATTTTTCCCAAAAAACCATCCGGACCATTTTATAGTGCACGGACATGGATGAGCCTTCTTCTAATTATCATTCTTTTCAGCGGACCTTTTATTAAAATTAACGGTAAACCGATTCTTCTACTCAATATTCTCGAACGAAAGTTTATTATTTTTGGTATCGGTTTCTGGCCGCAGGATTTTTATCTTTTTGTATTGGCGACCATCACATTGATAGTTTTTATCGTATTGTTCACTGTAGTATATGGCAGATTGTTTTGCGGCTGGGCTTGTCCGCAAACGGTGTTTATGGAAATGGTATTCCGAAAGATTGAATACTGGATTGAAGGCGATGCTCAGAAGCAGAGACAGTTAAATAAGACGCCAATGAATTTTCAAAAGTTCATTAAAAAAGCGTCTAAGCATACCATATTTTATGCAATCTCATTTCTAATAGGGAATACATTTCTGGCTTACATTATTGGTATTGAGGAATTAAAAAAAATTATTACTGATCCTCCCTCGCAACATTTAGTCGGCTTGACAGCAATGATTTTATTCAGTGGCACGTTTTATTATATATTTGCATTTTTCAGAGAACAGGTCTGTACGCTTGTGTGCCCATATGGACGTCTTCAGGGTGTATTGCTGGATCAAAATTCAATTGTGGTTGCCTATGATTTTATTCGAGGTGAACCCAGAGGTAAAATACGAAAAAATGAAGCAGGGCATAAAAAAGGTGATTGTGTGGACTGCAATCAATGTGTTGAAGTTTGTCCAACCGGGATTGATATTCGCAACGGCACGCAATTGGAATGTATTAACTGCACAGCTTGTATTGACGCCTGTAATATGGTTATGGAAAAAGTGAATCGTCCCAAAGGACTTATCCGATACGGTTCATATAATGGAATTAAGGAAGGGTACAAATTAAGACTCTCGACACGCATTGCCGGTTATTCAGCCGTACTGCTTATTTTGGTGACGGTTTTATTTATATTATTGCTCAATCGAAAACCAATTGAAACAATCATCCTGCGTACGCCGGGCGTTTTATACCAGGAACTGGACGACGGCCGTATTGCGAATTTATATAATGTAAAAATTATCAACAAAACGTTTGAGGAAAAACCTATTGAGTTAAAATTGAAATCACCCGAAGGCAGCTTGGAACTGGTTGGGGGAAAATTAACTGTGCCTGATGACGGTATCGAAGAGACAGCATTTTTTGTGAAACTGAATCGTGAAGTACTAAAAACAACCAGTGCCTCGGTTTTAATTGATGTCTATAGTGGTGAAGAGTTGCTTGAGGAAATTAAAACAACGTTTATCGGGCCGAATCCGTTTGTTAAGTAACAGGTGGCAGTAGCGGGAACAGTTCGCAGTATCCAGTTCGCAATTGGCAGTTTTGGATTGGCATGTTGAACGAAGTGAAACATCTAATAACATTTAGTAGAGTAAAATAAAGAAATAACCTAATAACTGAATAACCAATAACTGATGACTAATGACTTCTGACTTATGACCAAAAATGCCTGGCCAATCGGCCTTACCATTGTATTTATCGTCTTCTTTCTGTATCTGACTGGATTTATTGTCTTATCGCAAATGAATCGTTCCGATCTGGTAACCGATAATTATTATGATGAAGAAATAGCCTATCAGGATCAAATTGAACGTATTGAACGAAGTAGAAAATTGAACCAACAAATATCATTAAATCATGATATTCAGAATAAAATCGTTGAACTGCAATTTCCTTCTGAAATTGATCCGCATAGTATTAGTGGTAATATTTTATTTTTCAGACCTTCCGATGCTAAACAGGATCAGATTCATCCCATCCGATTAAACAATGAAAACATCCAGATTATTAATGTTAAGCATTTAACCAAAGGCATGTGGCGTTTAAAAATTTTCTGGCAGTTAAACAGGGAAGAATATTATGATGAAAAAATCCTAACCATAGAATAATTCAAAAAATAAGCAGATGTATTAATGCAAAAGTTTATCAATTTTTTTATGGCCAGTCCACATCAATCTAAATTTACCCATAAAAAACATGTAACGGTTTTATTGATTGTCTTGACGGTATTTTTTTATATGATTAACGGTTGCGGTTTTGTAACACAAGGAATTGTCTCCGGCGCCTCAAAAACCTTTCCCGGGTGTATCTATTTTGCAAATACAGATGAAAAATTAGTCGCCTTAACCATTGATGATGGGCCGGATTCGTTTACTACCCGGCAAATTCTTTCTGTGCTTGAGCAGTATAATGCAAAGGCTACATTTTTTCTCATAGGAAGTAGAGTGCATGGTAATCAAGATGTGGTTTCAAAGATTGTAGAACAGGGACATGAAATAGGCCATCATATGTTTACGGGTAAAACAACCATCCGAATGCCTTATGATGAATTCACAGAACAATTTAACAAAACGGATAGCATTCTTTCCCAATATGCGGAAGTTCGCTGGTTCCGCCCCGGATCAGGCTGGTACAACGATGAGATGATTGAATATTTAAGCGATAGCGATTGCAATTATCGATGTGTTTTGGGTTCAGTTTATCCATTTGATGTTCAGATTCCTTCCACTACGTTCGCGGCTGTATTTATTCTGATTAATACCCGGCCTGGATCAATTATAGTGCTGCATGATCGGGGTGATCGTGGAAAACGAACCGTTAAAGTTTTATCTAAGATTATCCCTAAATTGCAAAAGCGGGGATATACATTTGTGACCTTATCAAAATTATTCGAATTTTAATTTTTGAATGCTTAAATAAAAAAATATGAAGCCTAATCCGGAAAAATATCATCGTTGATCCATTAGGATTCCAGGATATGATTATTCTCAAACAGGTTGGTACTTTGTTACAATTTACGTTAATAACAGAATACCGATATTTGGAAAAGTGGTAAATGGCCAAATTATTTTAAATAAGTTCGGCAATATTGTTGATAAGGAATGGAAAAAAACGGAGACATTAAGATCGAATATAAAATTGGATGAATATGTTATTATGCCAAATCATTTACATGGAATTATTCAAATTAAAAGAAATGAGGGAGATTGTAGGGGCGCGATGCGTCGTACCCCTACAACCGAACAATATGGAAAACTTGTGAGCAATTCAATCCCTACGATCATTCGCTCATTTAAGGCAGCGGTAACAAAACAAATAAATGAAATTAAGCAATCACCCGGAGAAAGATTTTGGCAAAAGAACTATTGGGAACATGTTATCCGTAATGAACAAGATTTGCATCGTATCTGCAATTATATCATTAACAATCCTTTGAAATGGCCGTCTGATAAATATTTCATATGAGATATAATTCCAAGATTAAAATTTAAAACTCTGCGCTGATCCCTATCGATGGCAATAAGGCAATCCCGTCTGCGCTTTTGATCTCTTCATTCCAGAAATCATATCTTGGCCGGGTTTCAATTTTAGTATTCAGCACATTCTGCACATCAATAAATGCCACCAGTCGCCAGGATTCAAATGAAAAATAGCGATCGATGCGTAAATCCCAAATACTCTGCGTTGGCAATCTTTCTGCAAGATATTCCTCAGGTAAATTCTGAATTTGTCCTGTATTGATAGGATTTTGTTCGGGTATATAAACGGGTGTATACGGCGCCCCGCTGAATATTCGATACTTGGAACTGATTTCCCAGCTATCATTAAATTTATAGCCGCCGTTAAGGTTTAAGATAAAACGCTGATCAAACTGACCCGGATAGGATTTACCATTTCCGGCTGTGTATTCACTTTTTCCATAGGTTAAACTCATCTGCCCGTAATACGGCGTATCGGAGTACTTTTTCTGCACGGACCATTCGAAGCCATAGCTTCGCCCCTCGGCACTGGAAAACAGATCAAAATATCCGAAGGATTGAAAATCATCTTCACGACCGCCAAAACCGGCGCCTGAATTGGTGATAACCAGGTAGTCATTGACACCCGGAATATTTCCGGTTGGAAGATTGCTGTACTTTTTATAGAAGGACTCTATTGCCATGCGCCAATCATCCCGGATCAGATAATCAATACCGACTATATTCATAAAATTTCGCAGAGCTTTGAGATCCCGGTTGTTTTTATTAACCAGCCAAACGTAGGAAGGGGACTGGTAATACAATCCGCTGCTGGCTTTAAACGCAATTTTATCGGATAATTGATATTTAATCTGCAATCGCGGTGCAAAATAAAACGGCTTGTTAAGATAGGCATAATAATCCAGCCTAAGTCCGCTGTTCACCGTTAGTTTTTTAGTTATAATCCAGTCCAGTTCTGTGAAGAAGCCGTATTTTTTAAATAGCTCATCAATTTTACGTTCATTGTTTAGGCCGATGGCTTGAATCGGAATGCGATTACCACTGCGGTCAAATATGGTATCTGCAAAAATTGTAGTATTCATATTATTAACTACTTTTGCTGAAATCCCGCTTCGGATTCCGATATTATCATTCACGCCCAGGTAATGCTGGGCTTTCACAATGTATTCAACTTCATCCGCCTTGCTGTTAAAGTACTCATCTTCATTTTCATCGACCTGGCTGAAACGATATTGGTTGTAGTTCATATTTGCCGTTAAATCGAGATAACCTGCATCCAGCAGACGGCGGTAGTTCAGTCCGGTGATCCATTGATTTTGCGTATTATCCATGATACCGGCATTGGTGACCCGATTTTCCTCACTGCTCTGATCTCTTTCAACGCGGTCGATCGCCCCCAATCCGATAAAAAATAATTTATCTCTATTTGATAAATCGTAGTTGACCAGCAGATTAAAATCCGTGTAAATGGGTACGAAAGGCAAATCGGCTGCTTTAAAGATTAAATCCAGATAACTTTGCCTGGCTGAGAAGATATAACTGCCATTGCCTGATATAGGACCTTCAAAATTAAGTCCGTATTGTGTGGCTGACACCAGTAATTTGGCGCCGAATTTATCCGTACGTCCGCTGGCCATATCCAGTTTTAATACGGATGACATTTTATCCCCATAGCGGGCATTGAAGCCGCCGGTTGAAAAGGTCACATTATCGACAAAATCCAGATTGATAAAACTCAGGCTGCCGCTGCCGGTACCCTGCGTGCCAAAATGATTGATATTGGGCACCTCGATATTATTGATAATATATAGATTTTCCGAAGGCCCGCCGCCGCGCACCAGCAGATCATTTCTTCCGCCGGATGTATTTAAAGCCACTCCGGGCAAAGTGGAAACCGTACGTGCAACATCTTCAAAACCGCCTGGAAAACGGCGAATCTCTTCCCGCGATAAACTGGTTACGCTGGGTTGAGGCATAGTTTCTTCCACAAAATAGCCGGCGGTAACCGATATCTGCTCGCCTTCAAAAATATCCTCGGATAATTGGACATTGACAATAGCCGGTTTGTTATTGCTGACCACAATGTCCGTGCGTTTGATGGTTTTATAACCGACATAAAAGAATTCCAGGCGATAGGTGTCATGTTCCAATCGTTCAATAGAATAATAGCCGTCGGTATCCGTAGCGGCGCCGAGTGTTGTGCCTTCCACTACAACATTCACCCCGGCCAGCGGCTGTTTGGTATCGGCATCGATAACCTGCCCGATGATTTTGCCGCGGTTATCCGCATATGATAAGGCAACAACAAGCAAAATAATGAATATAATATTTAAAATTGTTTTCATAGTATCCAATCCATTTTCGTTTTTTATTTTCCTTGAACGGGCGTTATGAGCGAAATATTTCTGTTATGTGATTTTTATATTTTATTGACATAATTTATAGGCAAATTGTTATTTAATGCTAATATGTAGTAAAATTAAAAAAGAACTGATAATAAAATAAATATTTGCTTCTTAATTTTTTGGTAATTATTTTTTTCACGTAAATTGATAACTAAAAACCTAAATTAAAAAAGATATAAGAATATTTTAAGGGAGTTATGATGCAAAAATTATCTACAATTATAATTTTACTTATCTTGACAACTTTTAGTTATTCACAAATATTCATTAGTGAATATTCAGATGCAACTGGAACAGGTAACTATATTTATGAATTTGTTGAACTATATAATAATAGTGCTTCTCCACAAGATATTGAAGGATACACACTTTGGCAGGCAAGTAGTACACAGTCATTTACATTTCCAGCGGCAACAATAATTCCTGCATATGGTATTTTAGTGTTGGGAAGAAACGCTGATCAAAGTGCATTTGAAACTTTTTGGGGAGTCTCATTTGGAGCAAACTCAATCTATGTTAATAGTGGAAACTCCGCACCCCAGTTAAATGGGGAAGAAGTATATTTATTTGAAGATCCATTAGGAATAAATGTTGATCCCGCTACTGATGATGAATATTCATCTCAAGCTATTTCCTCGGGCAATAGAGTATATCGTGTGTCCACTGGCAATACACTAAGTGATTGGGTAATGAACCCAGAATCAAATGCCACTCCTGGCTCTTTAGAAGGTGATCAAGCTCTTCCTGTAGAACTCACTTCCTTTACCGCAAATGCAGGCAATAACAGTGTTACATTAAACTGGACAACGGCTTCAGAATCCGAAAACCTGGGTTACTCCATTATGCGCGGAATGGCCAAAGATGGCAATTATGAAGAAATTGATTCGTACGTTAATAATAAGTCGCTGAAAGGCGCCGGTAACTCATCCACATCTTTAAGCTATAAATTTGTTGATAACTCTGTAATGAATGAAATTACTTATTGGTATAAACTGGTCGATGTTGATTTCAATGGCGTTCGTACAGAACATGGCCCAATTTACGCCACACCGCGCGCTGATGAAGTCGAAGCCAACCCGGTTGACGGCAATATTCCTTTGGCTTTTGGTTTGGCCCAAAATTTTCCAAATCCGTTCAATCCCTCAACAACTATCAGCTTTGACATACCAAAACTAAATGATGGTATCATGAATGCTAAACTTGTTGTTTATGATATGCTCGGTCAAAAGGTTAAAACCTTGTTGAGTAGTACAGTAGAAGCTGGTCATTTTGAAATGAATTGGGATGGCCGAAATGATTTGAATCAGGTCGTTCCGTCAGGCATTTATATTTATCAGTTCCAGTCGGAACTGTTCAATGCCAGCAAAAAAATGGTGTTAATGCGTTAACTAAGAATTCTACTAATTAAAAAAAGGGTGATCAGAATATTCCGGTCACCCTTTTTTTATTCCCTATAATTCATCCGGGTCAGAACTTTGTCGGTATGTTAATCCATTCTCATCAAAATGAATATCTTTTGTCTCGAAACGCGTCATCCAGTATAACCAGACATTTTTTTCTATATCCGGCGTTCTGTGTTCCGGCGGATAACCAAAGGAAACAAGTATAGATTCTTTACTCATCCGTACTTTGGCTTTGCCTTCTTTGATGGCATCAATTTCATATTGACTCATACCTTCAGTCAATTCATCAAAGTCTTTAGAAGTGAACATTTTGTCCATGTAATCATCTATGGTCAAATCCGGATGAAAAGCCGGTTTAAAGTTCACTAAAAATTCTTTGCCGGTATTAACCGTTCTAAACGAAATGGCTTTCTCTTCACCGCCAAGAAAACGTCCGGATTCCGCCTCAACTATTTTAACATCGGTGACTTCCGTACCAGCCGGAATCATTTCACCCCGCTTATAATTAATACACCAGAGGGCATTTTCTTTTCCCAGTTCATACCAGATATTATAGGCAGTATACAATGGTCCGTCGTTCTTAACCCTATATACTTTTTTACCCTCATCAACCGGCGCTGTAGCCATTAATGAACTTAGCATGAAAATTAACACAATCATTGAAAACATGATCGTTTTAAAATGTTTTGTTGATAGTATCATTAGCTGCACTCCTTTTATTTGGTTAATAATTCAATTGGTTTGAGTCATGATCATTTAAAGTTTTGATTGGTATACGTATCAGTTTTATGAATAGTTCTAAATAAATTGCTATACATGATAAGAATGTGACAGCCGTCAAACAATGTATATCCTGTCCGAAAAAATATTGATCCTAATATATTTATTGAAGCGGAATTTTTTTGCTTGTTATAAAAAGTCTGAGTAGTTAACTTTCAGCTTTTTTGAAATCAATAAAATAATCGGAGAGTAGAATGAAGCTATTAATAATCTTAACAGGTATACTTATGACAATTTTAACCGTTGGCGCCCAAAATTCAGACGATCCTTATTTATGGCTGGAAGATGTGGAAGGGGATTCCGCAATGAGCTGGGTTCTTGCCCAGAATAAGATTACCGTTGATGCCATTCAGGCGCATCCTGATTTTGAAAAAATCAAAAAAAATATATTGGATGTTTTAAATTCCACAGAGCGTATCGCTTATCCAACAATTCATGGCAAATATGTTACAAATTTTTGGCAGGACGATAAAAATGAGCGGGGTCTCTGGCGTCGGACTACTCTGGAAAATTACTTGCAGGATTCCGTTCAATGGGAAACGCTGCTCGATCTGGATGCTTTAAGCGAGCAGGAAGGTGAAAAGTGGGCCTATAGCGGCGTCAGTTATTTATATCCGGACACCAGCCTTTGTATGATTGAATTATCCCGCGGCGGAAGCGATGCCGTTGAAATGCGAGAATTTGATTTGCGAACAAAAGAATTTGTTAAAGACGGCTTTTATGTCCCGGAAGCCAAAAGTTCGGTGGATTGGATTGATAAGGATCATTTAATCCTATCAACCAACTTTGGTGAGGGCAGCTTAACAACCTCTGGTTATCCGCGCATTGCAAAAATCTGGGAACGTGGAACAGCATTAGATGAAGCAAAAACCCTCTATGAAGGCCGGGATTCTGATGTGGCCGTCTGGGTATACGTAGTCAATACGCCTGAGCGTGAATATGCAATCGTACATCGCAGTATTACATTTTATACCTACGAGATGTTTGTTCTGATGGATAACAAACTTGTTAAACTCGATTTGCAGGAAGATGCGCAGTTGGATGGATTTTTTAAAAATCAGATGCTGGTAGAATTAAAATCGGACTGGTTAGTTGAAGATAATACATATAAACAGGGGGCGCTTCTCAGTGTTGATTTTGATAAATTCATAAATGGCGATCGTAATTTTCAGGTTATTTATGAACCGGATGAGCGTTCCAGTCTGGGTTCAGTATCGAATACAAAAGACTTTATTTTACTAAACAAAGTGACCAATGTCCGCAGTGAACTAATTAAAAGTAAGTTTATCGACGGGCAATGGACGATGGAAAAAGTGAAAGCGCCGGATTTTGGTTCTATTGGTATTGCTACGGCAGATGATTTCTCAAACCAATACTTTTTCACTTTTACAAACTACCTTGAACCAAGCTCACTTTATTATGTTTCGGATGATCAGCAAATTAAAAAGGTTAAAAGTCTTCCACACTTCTTTGGTAGTAGTAAATTTCAAGTCGAACAGTATGAAGCAAAATCCAAAGATGGGACGATGATTCCGTATTTTATTGTCTTTGCAAAAGATATGAAACTGGATGGATCGAATCCGACTTTGCTTTATGGTTACGGCGGGTTTGAAATATCCATGCGTCCGCGTTATTCAGCGACGATTGGTAACAGCTGGCTGGAACTGGGCGGTGTTTATGTGGTTGCCAATATCCGCGGCGGCGGGGAATTTGGACCCAAATGGCATCAGGCGGCATTGAAAGAAAACCGTCAATTATCCTATGATGATTTTCATGCGGTTGCTGAAGATTTAATCAGCAGAAAAATAACGTCACCTGAACATCTCGGAATTGAAGGCGGAAGCAATGGCGGATTACTGGTCGGCGTTGCCTTTACACAGCGTCCGGATTTATATAATGCCGTAGTTTGCGCAGCGCCTCTTTTGGATATGCGCCGTTTTAATAAAATACTGGCTGGGGCAAGCTGGATGGGCGAGTACGGCAATCCGGATGTTCCTGAAGAATGGGCTTATATCAGTAAATATTCACCTTATCATAATTTGGATAAATCTAAAAAATATCCCAAAGTATTGTTCACAACCACAACACGGGATGATCGGGTTCATCCGGGACATGCCCGTAAAATGTCCGCAAGGATGACTGATATGGGTATTGATAATTTCTATTTTGAAAATACGGAAGGCGGACATGGCGCCGGCGTTACTAATGAGCAGCGTGCATTTATGACAGCCGTAGAATTTACCTATCTGCATAAAATGCTTAAATAGTAATACACTATCTATTTCAGTACAGCATTCATTTTCGGCCTATCGAATTGAACCGACAAACCTGCACCGAAAGTGGTATAATCCTCATATTTTATGAATGTTCCTATGGATATTTTTACTTTACTCGTTATCGGTAGCCAACCTTCAGGTTTTTATCAATGAACAAGAGCTAAATTGATAAGGATTCTATAAAATATATTTTTTAAAATTAATGACAAAGATGTATATTATACCGTTACAGCATAAAAACATACAAATAGGCAAGCTATATTCAACTGAACTTGCCATTAGTTATAATCATTTTTATTATAAAGATACAGGATTTTTAAAATGGGATTACGATTTAAAATTTTATCCGGCTTTTTAATTTTAGTACTGATGTTATTCATTGCTGGCCTGTGGTCTATTTATGAGCTTAATTCGATTGGTTCATCGGTACAGTCCATATTGGATGAAAATTATAAGAGTATTCATGCGGCAAAACGGATGAAAGACGCCCTGGAGAGGGAAGACAGCGGTATTTTATTACTAATTCTCGGAAAGTGGGAAGAGGGACGCGCGATAATCAATGCCGCAGACAGTCAATTCACAAACGAAATGAAAATAGCTTATAACAATATTACAATTCCGGGAGAAGAAATATGTCTAGATTCAATAAAATCCAAATACCAAACTTTTAAAAAACTTTGGAAAAGACCAATCGTGGATACGCAAAAAGAAGGCAATCTTGACTGGTATTTTAATGATGTGCATACTGTATTTCTGGAAGCTGCAAGGGAAGTGGAAAAATTAATCACCCTGAATGATGAAAATATGTATCAAACGGCTTCAAATCTTCAAAGCAGGGCTAATCGAGCGATTATGCCTGGCATAATTGCCAGTATGGCGGCTATAATTTTTGCTCTTCTGTTTACCTATCTTGTGAATACTTTTATGATAAGTCCTATCATTGATATGACAGATCGTATTAAGAAATTTAAAGAAAATAAGACGCCGTTTGACGTCCGAATTTTATCAAGGGATGAAATTTATAATCTGAGCGAATCAATCAAAGAACTGACTAATTTTGTCGACAGCGAGGGAAAGTAATTGTGCGCTACTATGTAATACTCAGGTATATTGGCCTTGTATTATTATTAAATGCTCTATTCATGATGGTATCCTCAGGTATTTCGCTTATATATTCGGATACTGCGTTTTTACCATTATTGTATAGCGCTTTTGTAACCGCGCTTTTTGGTGTATTTCCTATTATTTTTATTCCAAAGTTTCAGGATATCACAAATAAAGAAGGCGTTTTTATTGTTGTATCCAGCTGGTTACTATCATGCCTGGTTGGTACGATTCCTTATTTGCTCTGGAGCGGCATATTTGATATAACCAACGCCTGGTTCGAGAGTGTATCGGGTTACACGACTACGGGATCAACTATTCTGATTGATATCGAATCTCTGCCGATGGGACTTCTATTTTGGCGGGCGTCCACCCACTGGATTGGCGGAATCGGGATTATTATTTTTGTGCTGTCCGTACTCCCATTTTTAGGAGCCGTCGAATCCATCCTTTATCGCAGTGAAGTTTCTTCAATGGTCCGGGAAAATTTCCATTATCGAGCCCGGAAAGCTGTTCAAATTATTGCCGGGGTTTATTTTCTTTTAACGGCGCTGGAAACAACTGCACTCATTATCGCCGGTATGAATGTGTTTGATGCCGTCACGCATTCATTTGCGACCATTGCTACCGGAGGTTTCTCACCAAAGAATGCAAGTATTGCATATTATGATAACGTTGCGGTTGAGATTATTATTATGGTATTCATGGTGTTATCCGGGATACATTTTGCTCTGCTTTTTAATACCTTCACAGGTAAATTTAAATACTTCTGGAAATCGTCTGTTGTCCGGTATTATCTGGCAGCATTATTAATAGGGATATTAATGTCTTCAATAAATATTTATAGCCAATCTGCAACAGACTATCCAAACTCTGTCCGCTCGGCAGCTTTTAATATCATTTCGGTCGGCACATCAACCGGATTTGCCAATGCCAATACGGCAATCTGGCCGGGTTTATCACAACTTCTGTTATTATTCTTTGCATTGCAATGTGCCTGTGCAGGATCAACTTCCGGTGGTATAAAAGTGGATCGGGTAGTGATTCTCTGGAAAACCTTTCTAAAATATTTCAAGAAAATGATGCATCCCAATGCGGTTATTGCCGTAAGGGTTGATAAAGAAGCCATCAGTGAAGATCTGGCTAACCGAAGCGTTTTATATGTCGCTATTTATATATTTTTCGTATTCATATCTACTATGTTATTATGCATATTCAATGTGAACTTACTCGAAGCCTTTTCGGGTACTGTTGCAGCAATGGGCAATGTCGGTCCCGGATTGGGAGAAGTCGGATCCATTGGTAATTATGCTAATCTACCCATAATCGCTAAATGGATATTATCCCTGATGATGCTGCTTGGAAGGCTGGAAATATTTGCCTTTTTGATAATATTTACTCGTAGTCAGTGGAGTAAACAAATCACATACTAATACTTCATGTTAGTAAAATGTCCGGATTGCAGTTGTCTGGAATAAATTCTTTCAGTATACTTATTTATTCATCATAGATCAGATCAATTATCTTAGTGAGGTAATTAAGGTAAAATTTTTTATTTATACGGGATCAATAAAATGTTAAAAAATTTTATAATTGTTCTATTAATATTATCCGGATCATTATTT
>JAFGKZ010000084.1 GCA_016928315.1 Calditrichaceae bacterium | reverse complement strand
ATAAAATTTTGATTGATTATTTTTTAGATTCAATATATTTATTCCAGTATACCTTGTAGCCAACCATAAATTATTTGATGGTTGATCAATTCGCAGATCAAAAATATTATTTTGATTACGCGAACTTATTTTACTAGTACCAATATGATAGTTTTTGAATTTACCATTTTTTTCTATGTTTTTATATAAGCCATTCCAAGTCGATCCAATCCACATTACCCCGGATTTATCTTCAAACAATGAATAAATTGATAAATTATCAATAGGATATAAATCTCGGGAATTATCCTTGTAATGTATAAAAGAGTCTTTTTGACCTTTTATATTTAAGTCGATTCTATCTTCTGATATGTTAAGTTTGTTTAATCCGCCACCCCAGGTTCCTATCCACAGATCATTCTGTCTGTCTCTGTAAAGACACATAATCATATTATAACTCGGGCTATATGGATTATTCTCTTTAAAAGGAAATCTCATAAATTTTTGTTCATGAGGTATATATTTATTAAGACCATATTCTAAATTACCAACCCAAATATTTCCTTTTTTATCCTCGCTGACAGCTGAAATATCATTATGTAATAGACTATTGGGATCAGTAGGATTAGAGAAAAAATATTTCATAGATTCGGTTTTAGGATCAAATTTACATAACCCATCCCGTGTACCAATCCAAATATTACCTTTTCTATCCTGATACATATCTGTGATACGGTTCCGGTTTATATCAGATATCCCTGAATTTGCATTAAGATATCGGGTGAACCTGATCTGACGGTCTTTATTATCTGCATTGTAAAAATCAGAGAGAGAAAATCTATTCAAACCTCCGGAAGCAGTTCCTATCCATAAATAGCCGTCTTTATCCATTAGCAAAGATCTAATTGAGTTATTGCTTAAACTGGTCGTATCCTCCGAATTATACTGATAAGATTTAAATATATCTTTCCTGTAATCGTAGAAATTTAATCCACCCCCTACAGTACCTATCCATAAATTTCCCTTATAATCAACACAAAGTGCTCGAATATGGTTATGATTCAGACTATTTGGGTTGTTTGGATAACGGTGAAATAATTTAAATTTGTACCCATCATATCGATTAAGCCCATCATAAGTGCCAAACCATAAAAAGCCTATGCTATCCTGGGCTATAGCAGTAACAGAATTTTGTGATAAGCCATCTTTCGTGGTGAATCGTTCTAAAGCAATTTCCTGACCGTAAACAAAAATAAGCAGGTTAAATAAAATAAGATGAGTTTTTATCATTATCTATTGTTCTCATGAATTATATGTATGCTAACTATATATATTCGTGTTGGTTATGCGAATACATTAGATTTAATTTGATATATCTATTGCGGCAGTTTATTTAAAAATGATTTAAATAAAATGACTCCCCGATTAAACATTTTAATCTTTAACTTAAAACCAATAAAATTAAATTGATAAAAGATATTATGAAAATAATTAGTATTTTTACGTATCAGATTAATTTTTACTAAAAATATTTCGAATTAGGTAGCGCATAGGTAATATTGGTTGGCGTCATCGCTTCTGCAGTCGGTTAGAACTACAGACTGTTAAAATATATGATAGAAATTAAAGACGGATTAAATTTATTTTTCCTTTTGATATTTCTTCTCAAGTGATTTAATAACTGCAGTAAATTTTTTTCGGTTATCTTCGTTAATTTTTGCAAGTTCCTGATGCGATTTTATAATCATTTCACGGTGTGCTTGTACCTGTTCTGCAAATAGTTCGGTTTCATAAAATGGTTCCGGTAAATTTTCCCATGTATCAACAATATTGGCAATACTGCCGAATTGAACAGAACTTAAAATTTCATTGACATCTGCGTTGGTTGAAATTAATACTATTTTTTCATTGGTTTTTGTTTTCATATGCCTGGCCATGCGGGCAATTAGTCCGAGACTAGTGCTATCCAGATAGACTGCAGGCCGCAAATCAATTACAAATTTATCGATCGTACTCTGTTCTATTAAATTGCGTATTAAAATATCCAGACTTGCGCATAAAGTGTGACGTATTGCGCCCATCATTTTTAGGTAAAGACAACGGTTGTCAATGGCGAACATTATTTTATGCAGATCCACTCGATGCCCCCCTTTCCACCGTTAATATAGCAATATCATCTGGCAGAGAGGTTTTTAAAGTATTGAGATTGATGTAAAATTCATCAAAATCTTTTCGATTATGATGACCCAAAGCTACTAAAAATTTAGTTTTATCTTTCATATGCTCCTGTGGTAAAATTTCAAGAATACCGTCAGAAAATAAAGCAAGCAAGAAGGAATCGGGTAAAACGATTTTAAATTCATGAAATTTTCTGTCAACAATCATACCGACCGGAGGGTCGGCGGCAGGCAAAATTTCGGAATGTGAATTCTGCCAGAGAATCGGATAAGGATACTGGCCGCCATTACTGTACAATAGTGTATTGGTATTCTGGTTTATTACTCCATAAAATAAAGTAATAAAACGTTCCAATCCTTCATTCAATAATTCATTATTTAATTCTTCAAGCAAATTAGCCGGCCCCAGAATTACATCGCTTTCATGATTGTGATAGTTTTCAATATGTTTATCCATAAAGCTTTTTAGAAATACTGTAATCAATGCGGATGGCACCCCATGCCCGGAAACATCTGCCATATACAAACCGATATACCCGTCGCCGATGTTAAAGTAATCTACAAAGTCACCGCTTAAATACATAGATGGCAAAACCTGACGTTTAAAAGCAAAGTCACCAATAGTCGTATTATTATTTGGTAGAAGTTTCATTTGTATATTCCGGCCCATTTCAAGATCATATTTCATTTTATCGTGAGCTTCTTCCAGATTTTTCTGATATATTTGATTCTGCTTTTTTAAATGAGCCCGGTCTATAGCCTTTTCTATAACATGGTTCAAGACGGTAAGCGATTGTATGGGTTTGATGATATAATCCCAGGCGCCAAGATGAATGGCATCTACAACATCATCGATGGAATTTGTACCGGAAATTACCACGACCGGTGTTTCGGGCGCTTCATCGCGCAAGTGTTCCAGAACCTCGAAACCGCTCATCACCGGCATCTGCAGATCGACCAGTACAATATCTGGTTTCTCAACAGCAAATTGATCCAATCCGTCCCGGCCGTTTTCTGCTTCAATTACTTTATATCCGAATCCGGATAAAAAATCGGAAAAAGCTGCCCGGACAGCCTGTTCATCATCAATAGTTAAAACGACCGTTTTTTTCTTATCGGTCATATAAAACAACTCCATAATATATGGATTAGACGCATGTGTTATAATTTCGGATGTGAGTTATTAGATTGTCCGGCTGTTTCTGGTTCAATTTCAAATAATTCGTCAGAATATCAATCTTTCTGTTTATAACTGAATTCGGGTAAATATTCCTGATTTTTAAACAAAACCTTTTCTTTTAACAGCCCTTTAATCAATCACATTATAGAATATTTTTAAATAGAAATCAATATAGAAATTATTTTCACATAAATTAAAAACAGACAATAAATAAAGATGTTATATATAGCGAATGATTTAAGATTTTATATCCCCTTTTATTATTCTCTTATTTTCTGTAAAATCCGGTGCAAAAAATAAAACTTAATTTGAGCCATGAAACCCATAGTAATTATTCACGATGCCGGAAAGAAGAAATGGTTTTCATTTGAAAATCCTGTTGCCATTTTCAAGACCAGTAAGATTGATGAAGTTTTAGAACAGCTTGAACGGATAGAAAAACGGGTGGAAAATGAAAATCTGCATGCCGCCGGATTTATAAGCTACGAGGCGTCGCCCGCATTTGATCGTGCATTAAAGACATATGCTCCTGATCATTTTCCTCTGCTATGGTTTGGACTATTTGAAAATGCAAAGACAGTAAAGATAGAACGATTCAATCATTCAAATAATAAAAATAATTGGCAGCCATTATTCAGCCGGGCAGAATATCATGACATAATTGAAGAGATAAAAATTCAATTACGGGAAGGCAATACGTATCAGGTAAATTATACTTTTCCGCTTAAAACAGAATTCAATGAAGATGCCTGGGCATTCTTTACCAATTTAATTTATAACCAGACATCGGATTACGGCGCCTATATAGAATTTGATAATTATGTAATTGCCTCGGTCTCACCGGAGCAGTTTTTTATCTTAAATGGTAATACAATTTCTTCATTGCCCATGAAAGGTACGGCGCCTCGGGGCCGTTTTTTAGCTGAAGATTTAGAATTCAGGGATAACCTTCATAATTCTCCCAAAGACCGGGCTGAAAATATTATGATTGTGGATATGATCCGGAATGATTTCGGCCGGATTGCCGAATATGGCAGCGTAAAAGTATCGGATTTGTATCGGATTGAAAAATATCCTTCTGTTTGGCAGATGGTTTCGAAAGTCATGGCCAAAACAGACAAGTCTATTGCAGAAATATTCGAGGCGCTTTTTCCCTGCGCGTCCATTACAGGCGCCCCTAAAGTGAATACAATGAAAATAATTAATAAATTGGAAAAGGAACCACGTAGAATTTATACCGGCAGCATTGGTTTTATTGCACCGAACAGAAAAGTCCAGTTTAATGTGGCGATTCGTACCGTGTTGATTGATAAAAATAAACATCAGGCCGAATACGGCGTGGGCGGCGGAATTGTCTGGGATTCCGTGAATGAAAAAGAATACGACGAGTGTTTCATAAAAGCCCGTGCATTAACACAACAGATGCCGGAATTTCGTTTGCTTGAATCTATCCTCTGGACCTCTGATCAAGGTTATTTTATTTTGGATTACCATTTTAAAAGATTGAAGGAATCTGCAGAATATTTTGAATTTCAATTTGATCAACAGCATATTATGGGCAGACTTAAAGCGTTAGTTAAAACCTTACGGTTAAATGCATATAAGGTAAGATTATTGCTAAGTAAAAACGGATCCGTTGAAATTCAACCAACTCAACTCAATATGGAAAATAATGCTAAACCATTAAAAGTCAGATTAGCAAAAAATCCTGTCAATTCAAATGATATTTTTTTGTTTCATAAAACTACAAATCGTTCGGTTTATGATCGGGCGCGCGAAGAATCTCCGGACTGTGATGAAATTATTTTGTTTAATGAAACAGAAGAAATTACAGAGTTAACCAATGCCAATATCGTTGTGAAAATAAATGGAAAACTATACACGCCTCCGGTTAAATGCGGATTATTGGCCGGAACGTATCGTCAGTATTTATTGGACCGAAAAGAAATTACCGAGAAACCAATTCTGTTGAAGAGTTTTAAACAACATGAAAATATCTATTTGATTAATTCGGTACGAAGAATGATTAGAGTTCATCTGCAAAGTTGAATTTCCGTTAATATTTAATTTATCTGCTTTTGTGAAAGATATATTAATATATTATATTTGATGTAAATAATGCGCTGGGCATAAATAATAAAATAAAGCTATTATTAACATAATAGGTTAACCATGAGTTTAAAATCTATAACAAATCCGAAAAAACGATTAACGGTTATTTTGATTTTAACCGCAGTTCACTCATTTTTTGTGGGTATCGGATTAATTGTACAAATACCGATATTAATGGACTGGTTTGGCTTTGGACGTATTATCCAGCCCTTTTTTCCGGCGCAGGGCGGAATCTTTCATATATTAATGTCGGCGGCTTATATGTTGGCAGCTTTAAGGCCTGATAAAAATGAAGACTTAATTAAATTTATTATCATTGTTAAAATAACAGCCACGCTATTTTTATTAATATATTTTCTATGTATTGATCATATTTGGATGGTACTGCTTTCATGCTTCAGCGATGGCGTGTTGGCGTTATTGATAGTATTAACTTTTAATTCATATAAAAATACGAATCATCACAATGAATAACATGGATTTTAACTTGCCCGGTATTGTTGTAACCGGCGCATCAGGATTTATCGGCAGCAATTTTTTAGAACTGGCCTGCGAAAAATATCGATTATTTTGCCTTGCCCGCCGTTCAAGAATTGAGGCTAAAATACCGGATCATAGAAATATTAGATGGACGCAGGTAGATATTGCCGACTGGGAACATCTGCAGGAAGTGGCCCGCTGCATTAAAGATCATAACGGCGCGGACTATATGCTTCATCTGGCGGGATATTATGATTTCACCTATAAAGACAATCCGGAGTATCAGAGAACCAATGTTGAGGGCACAAAAAATGTTCTGGAATTAGCCCGGCTGCTGGATATTAAGCAGTTTATATTTTCAAGTTCTCTGGTTCGCTGTAAATTTCCGAAACCGGGTGAAGCCCTATCTGAAGAAACCAATACCTGCGCAGACTTTCCTTATGCCGAAAGTAAATGCCGCGCCGAAGAAATAATTGAATCTTATTCAAAGTACTTTTCCTGTTCAATCATGCGCTTAGCAGCGGTTTATAGCGACTGGTGTGAATATCCCCCGGTGTACGCTTTTTTGGAAAACTGGACTTCTTCACAATTAATTTCGCGAATTGTGGGAGGCAAGGGGAACAGCGCCGTTCCCTATATCCATATAAACGATCTTGTAAAAATGATTTTTAAAATAATTGAAAAATCAAAAGACCTGCCTGAATATTGTATCTTAAATGCCAGTCCATGTAAAACCGTTACCCATAATCAGCTTTTTAATGCTGCGGTTCGCTATTATTATGGACGGGATATTAAACCAATTCATATACCTAAATGGTTGGCAGTTATTGCTGTGGCCATAAGGCAATGGCTGCTTGGTATATTGGGTAAACCTCCGTTTGAACGATTATGGATGATGGGTTATATAGATCGTGATATGGCTGTGGATGCCAATAAAACGTATGAAAGACTGGATTGGAAACCAACCAATAGATACAATTTGGACAGACGCTTATTGATATTAATCGAAAATATGAAAAGCTATCCGGAAACCTGGCATTTGCGCAATGAAGAAGCATTTAAACACATTGATGTCCGGCCTAATTTGTTAATAGCGCATGTTCTGCTAAAAATCCGCGATCCTATCCTGGAAAAAATTACCGATTTTGTTTGCACTGAAGAAAATGCGGAGCGATTTTGTCACTATAACAAAATGAAGAAAGAAACGCTTCATTGGTTTTTAAATTTAAAATACCAGGTACTTGTAACATGCATCCAAACCCGTGATCGTAAAGCCATGCGAAATTATGCCCAGCTTTTGGGATACAGCCGCTATAAACAGGGTTTCAGATTGAAACAAATTTGTGATTTTATTACCGTGTTTGGAGAATTTATTTGTGAGGAGTTAAACCGGCAGCCAGAATTGAAAAAGTATAAACAAGAAATCTACGATTATGTTACGCTAAACTTACAGTTAGCCGAAGATGAGGTTGAAGAGATATATGAACAGTTAGACTTTCATGAAAAGGATGATACAATTAAAAAAGAATATGCAGATTTATTTACTAACGAAAAAAAAATAGAACACATCGTCCACCAGTTGGAAGATACGTGTAAAGGCGACTGGGATTTTATGAGTATGATTTCTTGATTGATTGAATTTCAATTTGTATTTACAATACATCACTCAATGAAGTTATTTTATAGCATTTAAAATAAAAATAGCGAAATGCCCGCTAATTGGCTTAAGTTTAGTATGTAATTTTTGATAATATTAATTGAAGCAAAGCAAATAAATTGGTAAGGTTCAACCAAAAATTTGACCTGATAAATTTTGAAAGATAGAAGTGAAAAAGAAGAAAGATAAACGATTTTCAATTTCAGAAATAGATCAATGTATAAATGTATTAAACCATATGGTTAATAAGAGCGAAGAATTTGTAACACTGCCAAAAGATAAACAAATTGAACTCATTAAAGCAGCCGGTCAGCTTTCCCGTCCTCATGCGGATCATTTAAAGCAGCGCAGAAAAGAAGAGCGGGAAATAAAGAAAAAACAGAAAGTCATACCAGAGCGAAAAGCGCGAGCGGCCACAGGGATCCGCTTAGCCCGGGAAAATGAAGTGTTCTCTGCTCCACTACAGATTACGGATAATTCCAAAACAGCAAAGAATCTGGTTTTAAAATCATCCCGAAACTGTTACATCTGTAAAACGGAATTTACGCAATTGCACTTTTTTTATGATTCTATGTGTCCGCAATGTGCAGAACTGAATTATCGTAAGCGCTTCCAGACGGCCGATTTAACCGGGCAGGTGGCACTCATCACCGGTTCACGTTTAAAGATCGGTTATCAGGCAACGCTAATGATGCTCCGTTCCGGGGCGGAGGTCATTGCCACCACCCGCTTCCTAAAAGATTCGGCATTAAGGTATGCCAAAGAAAAGGACTTTAATGACTGGGGCCATCGTCTGCATATTTACGGACTGGATTTAAGGCATACGCCAAGCATCGAATTATTCTGCAGGCACATTGAACAAAACTTTGATCGATTGGATATTTTAATCAATAATGCCGCTCAAACGGTGCGGCGGCCGGTAGGATTTTATGCGCATCTGATGCCCAATGAAACCAAGGCATTAAGTGAGTTTTCTCCGGAAGTTCAAAAATTAATGAGCCGTTACCAAAATTGTGTTGGAAAAATAAACACACTGGCAGAGGCTAATTCTGAAGAGGGCAATTCACTTACCGTTAGCTGGCATGGCAAATTGCCGGGTATCGGTTTAAGAGAATCCGCCCAGCTTTCCCAGATTCCCTACGCCTATGATGATACCCTGCCGACAGAAAACATTTTTCCCACAGGCAAACTGGACGCCGATTTGCAGCAGGTGGATTTAAGAACCACCAACAGCTGGCGTCTAAGACTCGGTGAAATTCAAACCGTTGAAATGATAGAGCTGCAACTCATTAATGCTATTGCGCCTTTTGTGTTATGCAATAAACTTTTACCATTAATGAAAAGAGATAATACCGGTCAGAAACATATTGTTAACGTCTCGGCAATGGAAGGCAAGTTTTTACGGTTTAAAAAAGGGGAGCGTCATCCCCATACCAATATGGCCAAAGCCGCGCTGAACATGCTGACCCACACCTCGGCCAGCGAACTGGCCAATCATGGTATTTTTATGAATGCGGTGGATACCGGCTGGGTAACGGATGAAGATCCTGCGCAACTATCTAAACTAAAAGAGGATCTGCATGATTTTCAGCCGCCGCTGGATATTGTGGATGGCGCAGCGCGGGTCTGTGATCCTTTTTTTGACGGCATTAACACAGGCAAACACTGGTGCGGTAAGTTTTTAAAAGACTATTTTCCGATTGACTGGTAATCCGGATTTTAAATTCAAATGTGAATATTTTTGAAAAATTAATTTTTCACTTGCATCCAAGAAAATAAGCATATTATATTCAATTGAAAATTAAGCATTCTATTCTGATAAGCTGCAAAAAGATTCAGTTCGCAAAAAGTCTTTATTGGATAAGCAAAACCTCAATACGGATATTGATGGATTGAAAATTTTGTTATTATTATTGCTCAGATTTACTTGGCTATTAAATGGGAAGGAAGTTGTCATGAAAAAAAATGACCAAGGCTATGTTAGGGAAATTGCACTTAAATTTTTCCGCTGTAGTTACAGAGGGAATACCAATTGAAAGTTAAAATAGTATTAATTGTCTTGTTCATAGTATATCAAACATTAGAAGTTTATGCGGATACAACAGATTTTAAAAATGTAGGTTCTTTAGGAATTTTATCAGGAGGTATTAAAATTGTTGATTTTCGGGAGATTAATAACCAGATCAAAAGATTTCATGATCATGATGGAGTGGATTATCTTATAATGTTTGCATTAGATGGAAATTTTAAGTATAAAAAATATGTACTAGGAATATCATTACAATATGGATTTAATTCAATAAAGTCGATACAAGATGAGTTAATTAATGAGGAACTAGATTTACTACCAGTGACTCGATTCACCTTCAACAATTTTTCTTCTTCATTGAGATTTGGACTGACTTTATTTAATAATAATAAAAATTTATTTTATCCATATTTTGGTCTTAGGTGGGATTATTTAATTATAAAAGCAAACAATGACTATATAATCAGACATTGGGATTGTTTCTTTCAAGAAAAAAACAAATATTCTATCAATGGTTTTGAAATCCTCGTTGGGCTTTTTTATGCCAGATCAATTTACATAAGAAAAACATGGCCTTATTTTCTTTTGTTTGGAATCGAAGCCAACATAAGTATTCCAATATCATCCTCTGAGTGGAAAGTAAATGGCGAATTAGTTAGCTATCCACAAAATGAATATGATCCAAAAGTACCTGAATTCAATCCAAAAATTGTTTTGATGAAACTTAATCTGGGTATTCCAATTACGCCCGTAAGAAAATGATAATAAATCTGGTTTCAATATCTATAATATTAAAGTATGCAGGAGGTATAAATGTTTAAAAGAAAATTTTTAGTTGTATACAATATCTCATTCATTAGTATTTTAATTATGAATTTATATGCACAATCTCCTTCAAATGAATTAGTCATTAATGAAGTTTTATTGGATACAGTGAATCAAAAAAATAGCTGGATTGAAATTTTTAATTCTTCAGATTCGGAAATTATTTTAAAAACACTTTTTACTTCATATGTCAAGACTCCAAATTTATTACCAAAAGAAATCAAGGAACAAGGCGGCATTATTTTTAAGCCTAAAAGTTACCTAATAATTTGTTGGGATTTAAATGAATTCAAAAAAAATTGGCAAGTACCAGATGAAGTAAAAATAATAGATAATTTTAGATTTTATAAAAAAGGAGGTGTAATTGGTATTCGTGGATTAAATGCTATGAATAAAAATCTTTATGATGATATAAAATTTGGATTAGCGAATAAGGAAATTGAATCGGAGAGTGTAGGTGAAATGGATATAAATCTTTATCAATTCTCTTTGTCAAGAATACCAAATGCAGGAGATACAAATAATTGTACTGAAGATTTTAAGATTTCAACTCCTACACCCGGCAGAGAAAACATAGTGAAATAATTTATCTTCACTCCATCTAATTCAAATGAAAGGGCATGATATGATAAAAATGTTATCTTTATTTCTCGTATTTCTTTTGCTTTTTGCATCTATTGGCTATCCTTCTGTTGATTATTATGCTGTACTCGTTGCCATAGAAGACTATCCATCGGGCACAAATGATTTAAACTATTGTATCGATGATATTACTGATGTCAAAAATAATCTGATTCAAGTGGGAGATTGGTCGACATCAAAAATGTGGATTTTAACAAATAGTCAAGCAACAGAATCAAATATTCAATCAAAAATCAATACAATGAAATCATATGAGGATGCAGATGATGTATGTATCTTTATGTTTAGTGGCCATGGTGATGATTATCCTGCAGGGATGGTGCCTTATGATACTGGAAATAGAATTAACACCTCTGATTTACAAAATTGGTTCAATGGATTTGATACTCAAAAAATTTTTATTATCATTGATGCATGTTATTCAGGCTTATTTGATAATTGTTTAAATAAAGGTGAACTAATGATGGCCTGTCAATACAATCAAACATCTTGGGAATATGATGATTTAGACAATGGAGTGTTTTCCTATTATGTAGCTGAAGGCGCGAAGGGATATGCAGATTTTACAGGATCCAGTATTTCAGGAGAAGAATTATATCTCTATGCGGAACCAAAAGTGGAAAATTATACAGATAACCATCAAAATCCTGAACAAGACGATAATTATTCAGGTGCTTTAATTCCAGTTGAGAAGACTTTTACATTAAGCGGTTCATTATCTCATAGTGAAATATGGTCCGGTAATCTTACTCTTACTGGAAACGTTTCACTTCCAAGCAGTACTACTTTGACTATCCTCGGGAATGATAATGTAAATCTTAGTGGACATTCCATTATTTCAACAGGTGGAACAAATATAATTGATGGAGGTGCAACAATAAATGGATTAAGGGCAACAACTCCCTATGAAACTTCTCCATACAACGGTCTTTTTGGTAGTATCCAGACAGCTGTTGATAATCATCATTTAGGCGCAATACGTATTAAATCAGGTACCTTTCAGGAATCAATTTCAATATCTAATGAAGATGATGGCATATTAATCTGGGGTGATGCTACCGGTTATACTCAGATCAACAACATAAATCTTTATAATAATTCTACTTCTGTTCTTTTTGGCGATATAACAGCCCGTTGTGTCTCAGTTTATGGTTGCGCTCAACCTTTATTTTACTATTTTAATGTTATTCCATGGAGTCCGGAAGAGGATTACAGCTTTTTTGCAACTAACTCCGGATATAGTTTGTATGGAATGGAATTAGCTGATTTTTCATTAAATGGCGCTTATGATGGCGGCACAGGCGCTGTTTTTTATAATAGTGAGGGAAGAATTAATAATAACTCCGAATTTACAGATAATTATTTAGCCACTGCTTTTTCGCTGGGCTCGGAGTTTACCGTATCCAATAGTTATTTTTGTCAAAATAATCTTGACATTACGGCAAGTGCAAATTCCCTGGTAAATTGCTACTCTGTTACTTTCAGTGGAAATCCAACTGTAAAAACACAAGGAAATGTAAATTGGTATTATCATTCAACATGTGGTCTTGGCAAATCAAATGCGGGTGAAAAACATATAACTGCGGAAAATATTCTTACTAAACTTGAATCAGAGAATGGTTTTGATAGAGAAAAAATAAAAGGAAAGATCGATAGTTTAAAAATTTTCCTTAATGAAAATATAAAATCACTTACGCCAGATCCGGCTAAAATGACATTCCGGAAATTGATTAACCTATATAAGAAATATGATATGGAAGAAATGAAGTTATATTTGCAGGAAGTTATTGCGAATAAAAATCTTCAGAATCTAAATGTTTGGGCAAAAAGACATTTAATTGATTATTATAATTATAAGAAAGAATTTCAAAATTCACTATCAGTGGCCAATGAGATTTTGTTAAATGAGAATGAAGCTGATCCAATAATGGTTTGTGAAACATTGTTTGAAAAAGGAATGATATATGTCTACGCCTTGCCTAATAAAGATGAAGCTGTCAATGCATTTATAGAACTGGTTAAAAAATATCCTGAAAGTCCTCTGGCAAAAGCTGCTAAACAAGAAATATCCAGAATGGATAAAGATTACCAGGAAAACTTACAGACTAATACAAATAGTTTGGAAGAAAAAGAATTAACCATAAACAATAACCCCAATCCATTCAATCCGGTGACCACCATTCAATATAATTTGCCTAAGGATGTAAATGTTGTCCTGGAAGTTTTTAATATTCAGGGGCAGAAGGTAAAAACGTTAGTCAATTCCCAACAAAAAGCCGGCAGTTATGAGGTTCAGTTTGACGGCGCCAATTTAGCCAGCGGCGTTTACATATACAAAATTAAAGCGGGCAATTTTACTCAATCAAAACGCATGTTATTAATAAAATAATTTGTAAATTAAAAAGTCCCGATGAACCGGGCTTTTCTTTTTTAACTCTTTGCTTTTAGTTCGCTAATCATTCTTGGCACAACCTCAAACAGATCGGCCACAATGCCATAATCGGCCACTTTAAATATCGGCGCGTCGGGATCTTTATTTATCGCCACGATATAATTGGATGAAGAAATACCCACTAGGGTATGTGATCCCTTTTTCGACGGTATTAATAGCGGCAAACACTGGTGCGGTAAATTTTTGAAGGATTATTTCCCAATTGATTGGTAATCCGGATTTTAAATTCAAATGTGAATATTTTTGAAAAATTAATTTTTCCCTTGCATCCAAGAAAATAATCATATTATATTTAATTGAAAATCGGGTATATTTTTATTTTGATAAGCTGCAAAAACGATACAGCTTACAAAAAGTTTTTATTGGATAAATAACACCTCAATACGGATATTGATTAAGATATTATTCAATTACATGAAGGATACTAAAATAAAAAATGCTATAGTTGAATTCACATTAAATAATTAACAGAAATGAAATTAATAAAGGCGAAAATGTTTTTTAACAAATTGCGTTTAATTTGTATTAAATCTATTATAATTTCACTATCTATAATGACAACCACCCTAAGTCAAATAACATTTTTCAAGACTTATGGTGATTCAGCGGAAGATCATGATGATAAGGGATATGCAATAATACAAACCAGTGATAGTGGATATGTTATTGCTGGTGAGTATGGTATATATAGAGAAGGTACATCAAATTATTATGGTGATGTTTATGTAATAAAAACAAATATATATGGGGACACTATTTGGACAAGAAAACTTGGTGATGCTAAAATTCGAGAAACCGCCCGTTCAATGGTTCAAACTTTTGATCGAGGATATTTAATATCTGCATATATTCAAGCCCCTTTATGGCAACTTTGGCTTATAAAGCTAAATTCTGAAGGTGATTCAATCTGGTCAAAGAAGTATCATCTCGGAATTGGAAATTGTATAATTGAAACCGACGATTTAGGGTACGTTATAACCGGTCAGGGTATCAACGATAATTATGTTGCATATCTTCTTAAAATCGATTCATTGGGAAATACGAAATGGACCAAATCATATCGTAATTCTATAGAGGATGCTGGAGAATATGTCCAACAGACTAAAGATGGAGGTTATATTATATCAGGCTATACAACTTTGATTGATAAAGAAATTTGGATTATTAAAACCAACTCCCTCGGAGATACCTCGTGGACAAAAACCTATGGTAGTGAATATATCGATATAGCCCATTCCATTTATGAAACAATAAATGGGGGATATTTTCTTGCAGGAGAATATACTGAAGAGGGAGAATTGGGATTGGAAAATCACATTTGGTTATTACTAACAGATTCTTGGGGCGACACTCTTTGGACAAAGAAAATCAATACTGGTTCATGGGAAGATTATATATATTCAATGAAAAGGACTTCCGATGGAGGTTATATTCTTTGTGGAGAGAAGTATTATGACGATTTTAATTCAGATATTTATTTAATCAAACTGGATGATATGTATATTGAGCAATGGTATAATACTATAGGACAAAATTTGGGAGAAAAAGGTGATGATAAAAATTATAGAGGTTTTGATGTAACAGAGACATTTGATGGGGGCTATATTATAACTGGATTTAAATGGATTTGGTTTGGCATAAATGAGTATATGGATTTATGTCTATTAAAAGTAAATAATAAAGGACAGATAACCAATCTTCATTCCTATAATCAAAAAATGCCCTTGAATGATATGTTGTTTTCTAATTACCCAAATCCATTTAATTCGATAACTACCATACAATATAATTTAACTAAAGATGTAAATGTTATGCTGGAAGTGTTTAATGTTCAGGGGCAAAAGGTAAAAACTTTAGTCAATTCCCACCAGAAAGCAGGCAGGTATGAGGTTCAGTTTGACGGCGCCAATTTAGCAAGCGGCGTTTACATATACAAAATCAAAGCGGGCAATTTTACCCAATCAAAGCGCATGCTGCTTATAAAATAACCTGATTTCGATGTAAGCTAAACGGATATCAGTTTAATGGTCTTTTAAGATCCCCCCAATTCCCCCCCTTATCAAGGAGGGATTAAGGGGGGTATTCATATCAAATTTACTTTTTTATTCTTATATCAGTTAACGCTGAATAGTTATAAATAAAAATCCGCCGGTCAGTCGGTAGACTGGTCTGCCTACTGGCGTGACTGTCGGAATTTTTTTATCATGCAGCTTTGAGTTCGCTTATCATTCTTGGCACCACCTCAAACAGATCGGCCACAATGCCATAATCGGCCACTTTAAATATCGGCGCGTCGGGATCTTTATTGATTGCCACAATATATTTAGACGAGGACATCCCCGCCAGATGCTGAATCGCCCCGGAAATGCCGATGGCAATATATAAAGTTGGTGAAACCGTTTTTCCGGTTTGACCAACCTGTTCATCATGGGGACGCCAGCCGGCGTCCACCGCTGCCCGGGATGCGCCATTCGCTGCACCAAACAGCGAAGCCAGTTCTTCAATTAAATGCCAGTTCTCCGGTCCTTTCATGCCGCGCCCGCCGGAAACGATGATATCCGCTTCGGTCACATCAAGTTTGCCTTTGGCGCCGGAAATAATTTCTTTAACAACGGATCTGAAATCCGGTTTATATACGTCAACGGATTCCAACTGAGCGCTTGCCGGCGCTTCAACCGCCTGATAAACATTGGGCCGTACGGTAACTATTTTTACCGGTGAGGTTAATTTGATAGTCGCTTTAACTTTACCGGCATACATGGGCCGCTTTAGAATCAGATCACTGCCATCCACTTTCACTTCTGTGCAATCCGTCGCCATAGCTGCGTTCAGCAAAGCGGATACGCGCGGGGCCAGGTCTTTTCCGGTGGAGGTTGCCCCCATCAACAACACATCCGCATTTTGTTTTTTTATAGCATCGGCAAGAACTTTTGCATAGCCGTCCGGGCTGTATTCCGCCAGAGCGGCATTTTTAAATGTAATGACTTTTTCAGCGCCATATTTTCCAAGCACATCCGCCATCGACTCAGCATTGCCACCAATCAGCGCTACTTCAAAAGGCTGGCCGAGTGATTTAGCTAATGATATATTTTCAAAAGCTATCTTTCGTAATTTTCCTTCTTTATGTTCAGCATATATTAGAATTTTCATGATTTTGATTTCTCCTCGAATTCTTACGATCCTGTAAAATGGAATTAAATTACTTTCACCTCTTCCCGAAGTAGTTTTAATAATTCAGGAACGGCATCAGCGCTATCACCCACAATTTTTCCGGTTCCTTTTTCTTTAGGATATTCATATTCCAAAATGTCAATCTGATCATTTGATAAAGAAATTGATTTTTCATTAATAGGTGTTTTCTTGGCCTTCATGATGCCTTTAAGCGATGCATATCTTGGCTCATTCAGTCCGCGCTGTGCCCCGATAATGGCCGGCAATTTGCAATCAACTATTTCATGAGCGCCATCGATTTCACGCTCGGCTTTTACAGTATTACCTTCTATTTCCAGTTTAACCACAACGGTGACCGCGGGCAGATTCATTTTTTCTGCAAGCAAAGAAGGCACTTGAGAATGGTCATCATCAATGGCCTGCTTCCCCAGTAAAATCAAATCATACGATCCTTCCTTTAAAACCTCAGCCAGAGCAGAGGCGGTGACATTCGGATCATTCGGGATTTTATCCGTCTTAATATGAATGGCTTTATCGGCTCCCATAGCCAACGCGCTGCGAATGGCCGGCAGAATACGATCCGGGCCTAAGGAGATAACCGTTACCTCCCCGCTATGTTTTTCCTTTAAAAGCAGGGCTTCCTCAACAGCAAATTCGTCATAAGGATTGAGGATAAAATTTATGCCGTCCTCAACGACAGATTTCTTATCATCTGACAACTTGATTTTGGCTTCTGTATCGGGCGTTTGCTT
>JAFGKZ010000083.1 GCA_016928315.1 Calditrichaceae bacterium | reverse complement strand
ATTATGCTATCATATAAATGTAAAAATGGTAGCAGCGCTTCTATTTCTGATCATAAAATTTTAACTGGTCATTCATATTAATAATGAACGGATCGTCTTTAAAAACTGTTTTCTGGTTTGTTTTCGCATGAGATCAATTCCTTTTAAAAACAAAACCAGTTACTGCTTAAATGGAATCGCTTCCATTCCCGATTGGAGGGCATTCCAATATGATGAATATAAAAAGCTGGAATAAAATTGCAACTATAAAAAGAAAAAGTCTGAGGGGAAAATTTTAATTAAGCCTTTGGTTCGTCCTTAAAACTTTCAGCAGCTTCAACATCGGAATCATAAATCTGGATGACGCCGATTAATTTAGTGATTTGAAAAATATCTTTAATCTTATCGCTCAATCCGGTGAGTCTTAAATCACCGCCTGCTTCACGGACATTACGCAGATTCTTCATTAAGGCGCCAACGCCCAAACTGGACATCCAGTTAATATGTTTCAGATTAAGCACGATGTGCAGACGACCTTCTTCAATTTTGGATTGAATACGTTCGCAAAGCAGGTCTGTTTCGGGCGGGCCGGTTAGTTTACCTTTTATTGATATAATAATGACGCCGTTGTCAAGTCGTTCCACAAAATGCATAAAATCCTCCAAATCAGATTGCAAACAATGGGAGTTCTCTTTTGAAAATCAGGATGTTGTTTTCTCTCTCAAAATAACAATATCCAAATATTGCAAATATTCTTAAACGGTTCAAGGAAAATTTCTTAATTTATCCGCTGTTACATAATTAAAATCGAACAATTTGTACAAATATTTAATTTTTAATTGACTAAATTTTCAATTTCACAAAAATTTAAAATTAAATTTTTTATCCGCTGAAAAATTTAAACAACCATCCCGCCTGTTTCCGGGATAGCGTGTAAGGTGCAAACCGCTGCCTAACATCAAACAAAAGCGCTTTTTTTAAAACACTTTTTCTATGCGAGAAGGCTTCAAAAGATAATTCACCATGGTAATTACCCATGCCGCTGTTGCCTACACCTCCAAATGGAAGATTAATAATTACAAAATGCACCAGCGCATCATTAAACACAAGTGAACCCGAGCTGGTTTGGGATAATACTTTTTCCTGTAAATCCTTATTCTGTGAAAAAAAGTAAAAAGTCAGAGGTTTTGGAAGCAGGCTTATTTTTTTCAACGTGTCATCTAAATTATCATAGACCATCATAGGGAAAAGCGGCCCAAATATTTCTTCCTGCATAATTTTATCATTCCAGTTATCAACAGCTATTAACGTTGGCGCAATAAATTTTTGTGATCGATCTTTTGAGCCGCCCAATATAATCCTCTCTGAATTCATTAAATCGGCTAAACGATCGAAATGGCGATCATTAACAATACGAGCTAAATCTTTATTGGGATTATTATAATCACCGTAAAATTGTTTTAATGTTTCATCTGTTAAACGAATGAACTCTTCTTTAATATCTTTATGAACCAGCAGATAATCCGGAGCAATACAGGTTTGTCCACAATTAAAAAATTTTGCATGCATAATGCGTTTAACAGCAACTCTAAGATTTATATTTTTATCGACGATGCACGGCGATTTACCGCCCAGTTCTAATATAACAGGCGTTAAATGACTGGCGGCGGCCTGCATAACTTTTCTGCCGATCTGCGGTGAACCGGTAAAAAAAATAAAATCCCATTTTCTATCCAGTAATTGCTGAGCGATCTGGGCATCGCCAGGTATAACAGCAAGATATTCCGGATCAAAAAATTCTTTAACCATTTTTTCAATTACATCAGAAACATTAGCGGTTATCTCAGAAGGTTTTATGACTGTGCAATTGCCGGCTGCTATGGAACCAATTAAAGGTGCAATAGCTAAATTAAAGGGATAATTCCATGGCGCCATAATAAGGATCCGTCCAAAGGGTTCTGCCATAGTAAATGCTTTGCCCGGAAAATGTCCAATGGGTGTTTTAATTTTTTTCGGATTCATAAAACGGCGCAAATTTTTAATCATATGAGTCGTTTCTGAAAGAGACAAGGCAACCTCGCTCATTAAAGCTTCCAGTTCCGGTTTGCCCATATCATGTGCGCAGGCTTCGATAATTGCATCCTCGTATTTTGTGATAGCGGATTTCAGACTGTGCAATTGTTCCAGCCTAAATGTTAAAGATTTTGTTGCCCCGGTTTGAAAATAGGTCTCTTGTTGGCGGATGATTTGATCAATTTCTAACAGGGTCATTTTATGTTCCCGGATAATAGGTTTTAGTAAATCAAAATAGAAATTTACAAAAATAGTATAAAAATAAAAAATTAAGAACAGATTCATTGCTAAAATGTCTTAAATAATTCATCATTATTAGTGGCATTTTACTATTACTAAGTATTAAATTAATTATCCATTTTACATGACCATTAAAATTAATGAAAGGGACGAAAATGCGAGTTAGTCTGAACTATATTTTATTAGTTTTATTAATTAGCAGCATCCTGCTTTTTGCCGGTGATAAACGGGCTATTAAATTTGAGGATTTTTATGCCATGCAGCGGTTGGGGGACATAGTTATAAGTCCAAATGCTAATTCGATCGCATATACTGTAGCGGTACCGGATATCGAAGAAAATAAGATTAATACAGATATATGGATTTTAAATTTGAACAATCTGGAAATTATCCGTTTTACAGAAGGAGACAAATCAAGCTCTGCGCCGGTCTGGTCACCGGATGGCAAATATATATATTACAATTTTGATGGTCAAATCTGGAAAAAGGCTTTAGCGGGCGGGGATGCCGTGCAGGTGACAAATTTTGCTCCGGGCGCCGCAGGAACGGTGGTTAGCTCTGATGGCCTCAAAATTTTATTTACAGCCGATGTGTACCCGGAGTGTCCCGATGAAGCATGTAATAAGATGAAAATGGATGAAGCGGAAAACAGCAAGGTCAAAGCCCGAATTATTGATCAGTTGTTATATCGGCATTGGAATCAATGGAAAGAAGGAAGAAGAAGTCATGTTTTTTGGGCCGATGCGAATGGCGGAAACGTTTCGGATTTGACACCGGGCGATTATGATTCTCCTCCGGTCAGTTTGGGAAGTTCACATGATTATACCTTTTCGCCCGACGGAAAAGAAGTCTGTTTTGTGCGCAACACCGATGAAATTGTTGCAGCCAGCACCAATAATGATTTATTCATTCACAATTTAACCAGTGGCTTAATAACCCGTTTAACCGAAAATAAGGCCAATGATAACAATCCCAATTATTCTCCGGATGGAAAATACATTGTTTTTCTTTCCATGTCGCGACCTGGCTTCGAAGCGGATAAATATCGCCTGATGCTTTATGATCGTACCCGGAAAACGTTTGATGACCTTACGCAGAATTTTAATTTATCGATCAATGCAATCGTCTGGCATCCCAACGGTAAAGAAATCTATTTTACGGTATCGGAAAGAGGTACGGCAAGCATTTATAAAGTGGGGTTGAAAGATAAAAAGATCAAACCGATTTTAAAGGGGCATAACTTAAGCGGATTACAATTTTTAAATAAAAATGAAATTATATTTAAAAAACAAACGGCCTCTCTGCCTTATGAAATTTTTAAATATAATCTAAAAGATAAATCTTTAAAGCAACTTACCCAAATCAATACAAAATTGCTGACCCAGTTGGAATTGCCTGCTTTGGAATCCTTTGAATTTGTCGGCGCCAAGGGTGATAAGGTGCAGGGTTTCCTGATTAAGCCGCCCTTTTTTGATCCAAATAAAAAATATCCAACCGTTCAACTCATCCATGGCGGGCCGCAAGGCTCATGGGACGATGATTTCCATTATCGCTGGAATTACCAGATGTTTGCAGCGCCAGGTTATGTAGTTTACATGATTAACTTTCATGGCAGCACTGGTTATGGTCAGGACTTTACGGATGCCGTTTCCAAAGACTGGGGCGGCGCACCCTATGATGATATTAAACTTGGTACTGAATATGTAATTAAAAACTATCCGTTTATAGATGCAGAAAATATTGGTGCCGCCGGCGCTTCCTATGGCGGTTTTATGATTAACTGGATAGCCGGTGATCCGGATCATCCCTATAAATGCCTTGTATCGCATGATGGTGTCTATGAACAAGTCAGCATGTACGGCGCAACTGAGGAATTATGGTTTCCGGAATGGGAATTCAATGGTACGCCCTGGGATGAAGGGTCACTATATCAGAAATGGTCGCCAGCCACCCGGGCCGCTAATTTTAAAACACCAATTTTAATTATTCATGGTGAAAATGATTACAGAGTACCGTATACACAGGGATTGCAATTCTTTACAGCTTTGCAAAGGCAGGGGGTGCCCTCCAGATTGCTGTTCTTTCCGGATGAAGATCATTTTGTGCGTAAACCTCAGAATGCACAACTGTGGTGGAAAACAGTGCATGATTGGTTTGAGAAGTATTTAAAAGAACAATAAACCGAATGGTTAATGAATAATACTAAAAATAATGACAAGAAATCCTTTGATTTTTTAAATTTATAGAGCCTGACTCACCCCTTTATTCCCCTCTCTAATTATTAGAGAGGGGAAATCCCGATACATCGGGATCGGGGGAGTTATTTAAAATAATAGTTGATAATAAAAAAAGCCGCTTTAATGCGGCTTTTTATTTGAATATTTAATAACCCAGTTGTTTTAACTTTAAATCATCTCTGCGCCAGTTTTCATTAACTTTAACCCGAAGTTCAAGAAATACCTTCCGGCCTAAAAATTCTTCAATTTCTTTCCGGGCGCCTTCGCCAATCTGCTTTAACGTTTCGCCACCTTTACCGATCAGAATACCTTTCTGGGATTTTCGTTCCACTAAGATAACAGCGTAAATATAGTCTTTGCCTTTGCTGCGTTCTTTAAAATCCTCGATGACAACCTCGGTAGAGTAGGGAACCTCCTGGTAAAATTTTTCAAATATTTTTTCGCGGATCAATTCTCCCACAAAAAACCGTTCGGGATGCTCGGTTAAAAGACCCGGTGGGTAATATGGCGGATTTACAAGTAAATATTTCATGATCTCAGCTTCGATAGAATCCAGTCCATCCTGTTTTAAAGCAGATATTGGTATAATGGCTCTTGTTGGGAATTTTTTATTATAAATTTCTATGAGTGTCAGAAGGTTCTTTTTTTCAATTAAGTCAATTTTATTCAATAGTAAAATAATGGGCTTATTCTTTGGAATAAGATCGATATTTTCAGAGTGGATGGGATGATTTTTACTCTGAGCATCGATAATTAAAATGATTATATCGGCATCGGCCAGCGCCTCTGTAACATGCTGCATCATTCTTTTCTGCAGTTCGTATCGCGGTTTCAGGATTCCCGGTGTATCAATGAATACCACCTGGTACTTTTCTTTGTTTAGTATCCCGAGAACACGGCGGCGCGTCGTTTGTGGTTTTGCAGAGATAATAGATAATTTAATATCCAGCAAGGCATTCAACAGGGTCGATTTACCGGCATTTGGTAAACCGATGATTGCGGCATAACCGGCCTTAAAGTCTTTGGGAATGGATTGCATTATTGAATTGCCTTTGTCAGTTTTTCAATAAGAATAAGCCTTCTTTTAAGTTGATCGAACGTTGTTGCCTCTGCTGCCTGATCAACAATATACTCGCAGAGAATACCCGTTTTCCCACTGAAGTAATAAGCCAGATCGCGGAACTCGTTTATAAATTCTAACAGGATGGGATTCTCTGTCACTTGTTTCACCTTAGTTTCGGAAATAGGCCGGAGAATAAATTTTTCACCATAGTCATTCTCCAAAGTTGAATAATCATTCAGTTCACCGGCATTTTGTTCCTCAAGCCATTTTTTTGCCGATAATGTAAGCGAAGTTTTT
>JAFGKZ010000005.1 GCA_016928315.1 Calditrichaceae bacterium | reverse complement strand
GATTCCAATTCTGATTTTACCTTAGTAGCAGCCATATCAGGAAATAAGCTTAACTGATTTTGATCGACCTGTCTTCCGGTTCGTCTTTGAGCCAGGCGAGGCTTCTTGGAATGCGGCGTTAATTCGTTGGATTCGAGGTTGGAAAGAATTTCACGGGCGCGTTCAATAAGCGCAGAAGGCAAACCGGCCATCTGCGCTACATAAATACCGTAAGAATTATCCGTGCCACCCGGTATAATCTTCCTTAAAAACACAACCTGGTCTTCCCACTCTTCCACTGAGACATTGTAATTTTTTACACGCGGATACAAAAGAGCCAGCTCTGTGAGTTCATGATAATGGGTGGCAAAAAGTGTTTTTGATTTAAGTTTGCTGTCATTGTGAATATATTCCGCCACAGCCCAGGCAATTGATAGTCCGTCAAATGTGCTGGTGCCGCGGCCGATTTCATCTAACAATATCAGACTTCTTTCCGTTGCATTATTCAGGATATTGGCAGTTTCATTCATCTCAACTAAAAAAGTACTTTCCCCAAGCGCTAATTGATCCGACGCGCCAACACGAGTGAATATCCTATCTACAATTCCGATAATTGCCTTCTCTGCCGGCACAAACGAACCAATTTGAGCCATTAAAACAATCAAGCCTACCTGTCTTAAAAAGGTAGACTTACCAGCCATATTCGGTCCGGTAATTATCCAAATCTGCTCGCCATCCGGATTAAGATTCACGTTATTGGCGATAAAATCTTCACCAGGGTCCAGGTTCTTTTCCACAACCGGGTGCCGGCCGGCAATAATTTCCAGTCGCGTATTATTATTAATAACGGGACGGATATAATTATTCTCAAAAGCCGCTGTTGCCAGACATAAAAAACAATCCAGTTCGGCAAATAACAATCCGTTTAATTGGATTGGCTCGATATGGTCAGCAACCTCTGCCCGAATTTCCTGAAAAATCTGATATTCCAATGCGCTTATTTTATCTTCGGCTCCCAAAATTTTGTCTTCCCACTCTTTTAACTCCGGGGTAATATAGCGCTCAGCGTTGACCAGAGTTTGCTTGCGGAGGTATCGGTCCGGCACTTTATTTTTATGAACGTTTGTAATTTCTATATAATAACCAAATACTTTATTGTAATTAATTTTTAAGGTATTGATGGATGTTTTTTCCCGTTCTTCTTCCTGGTAATTTAACAGCCAATCCTTTCCTTTTTCAGATATATCCCGTATCTCATCCAGTTCTTTATTGAAGCCCCGGCGAATTATGCCGCCTTCCTGAATGGTTACCGGTGGATTTTCGACTATGGCCTCTTTAATTTTTATAACCAAATCATCCAGTGTATTAAATTTATGAAATGCCTTTTTAAGAAAGGCAGAGCCTTCTGCTTCAATAGTTTTTTTGACTGGTTCAACCAGTTCCAGTGATTGTTTTAGATTAACCATATCCCTGGCATTGGCCCGGCCGGTTACAATTTTACCGAGCAAACGTTCCAGGTCAAATAAACCTTTAAGATGATCGATTAGCTCATTCCGCAGCGTACGATTCTCAAACAGCTCGTTTACGACTTCAAGACGATGTTCAATTTCCTTTTTATCGAGCAGCGGCTGCTGCAGCCATTGTTTAAAAAGACGGGCGCCCATTGGCGTCACTGTATAGTCCAGAACCTGCAGCAATGTATAGTTTTTACCGGAACCTGTAATCGTTTCGGCAATTTCCAGGTTGCGTCGCGTACTCTGATCTAATGCCATATATTTGGAAAGGTTGAGTACCTGCAACCGGCAAAAATGCTGCAATCGGGTTTTATAATTCTCCTGTAAATATTGGATGATAACACCTGCTGCAATAACGGCCGTATCCATTCCATCGATGCCGAACCCTTTTAATGAATGCGTTTTAAAATGATCCTGAAGAATATTGTAGGTGTAATCAAACGAAAATATCCAGTCGTCCCGTTCAGTGTAAATGGCGGTTAAATGATTCTTTAATAAAATTTTAATTTTTTCGGCATCCTGTCGGGCAATTAAAATTTCTTTAGGCTGATAGCGTAAAAGATGCTCAAGAAGTTTAACATAAGGAAATTCGGCGACCTGCAGGCTGCCGGTTGAAACATCGGCTATGCCTAAACCGCAGGTTTCACCCATAATACTAATCGCTAAAAGGAAATTATTACTGCGGCTGTCCAGAAGTTTATCCGAAAGGGTTGCTCCCGGTGATGCAATCTCCACTACTTCTCGTTTTACAACACCTTTGGCCAGCTTAGGATCTTCCACCTGCTCGCAGATAGCCACCCGCAGACCTGCATTTAATAACTTGGGCAGATAATTATCGAGCGCATGAAATGGAAAACCGGCCAGGGGTACTTCCGCTGATTTACCATGGGCCCGCTTTGTGAGTGCAATACCTAAAGTTTTGGCAAGCAGTTTGGCATCATCGTAAAAGGTTTCATAAAAATCACCCATACGATATAACAGTAATACGTCTTTATGATCCGCCTTAATGCTTAAATATTGTTCCATCAAAGGCGTGGTATTATTATTTTTCTTTACCATGAGAAAAAATTGATGTTAGTCCATATCAAAAGGCAGGCTAAAAAAGAATGTGCTTCCCTCTCCCGGATTACTCTCAAGCCACACTTCACCATTATGCAGGGATATGATCTCTTTACATATAGCCAGACCTAATCCCGTACCTTTTAACGATGCATCTTTCCCCGCTTCGGTTTGCTCATATTTACTAAAGACTTTTGACTGTTCCTCAACCGGAATGCCAACACCGGAATCTTTAACCGCAACCTGAACATGCATTATTTGATCCCCTGTCAATTCATTTTCTTTTTTGACAAGTTGGCTATTAATTTCAATGGTTCCGTTTTTACTGGTAAATTTAATGGCATTGCTGAGATAATTTGATAAAACCTGTTCAATACGCATTTTATCAAATTTCATTAATTCAATATCGGCATCCAGATGGATACTCATTTGTATATCTTTTTTCTCCGCTAATACTTTGTGATGCTCAAACACAGCTTCAATTAAGGAATTAATAGAATCAATTTCCTTATCGATTGCAAATTTACCAGCTTCCAGTTTGGATGCAGTAAGAAAATTGTCTATCAATTTAAGAATTTTATCAACGTTTTCCTTGGCAATAAATAACAGTTCCGACTGTTCTTCTGAGATAGTGCCAACAATATGATTCCGTATGATATCGATATACCCCTGAATTATATTTAAAGGCGATCGAAGATCATGCACAATCATCGAGTTAAAATCAGCTTTCAGACGTTCCAGCCGGCGCTGTTGTCTCAAATCGGCAAGCACACCCAAGAATCCCGCCTTTGAGCCAGGCTGTTTATATTCAGTAATGTATATTTTAAAAGGAATATAGTGATTATCATTGGCTAATATTTCCACAACAATGCCGCCATCTTCCTGAATACTTTTTGTCTTTGCTAACTCTTTATCCTTTTTAAATAAACGAATAACCTCTTTTTCGAAATCATGTCGTGTTGTGGAAGAAGATAAATCGAAAATATTCTGATCAATCAAACCCTCACTCATGCCATAGCGCAGCATCTTTGTCAGGCTCTCATTTACATAAATGATTCTGCCGGAGGTATCGCAGGTGATCAAACCCATAATCATAGTTTCGGCTAATAACCTGTATTTGTTTTCGGAATCCCGGAGATTATCATATAAGGCCGCATTTTCAAGCGCCACGGCAGCCTGATTAGCAAAGTATTCCAGACTGCGGACTTTATCTTCCGTTGGACGAATTCGTTCAACCGGATCGTTTACCGAAATCACGCCAAGTTCTCTGCCACGGCTTTTTATGGGAATAAATATCCAGTCTTCATCATGCCATTCTTTACCGAGGGACAACATAAAAGCTCTTCGGTCTTTACCATCCATCACATCTTCGGATAAACTTTTAGTATAAAAATAGGAATTACTCAATTTATGACTGCTGCTTTTTAAAGCCGGATACATGGAATTGGGATATTCCTGCCGGAGATTTTTATATTTTTCTTCTTCAATACCGAAATAGCAAACATTCTGGTACACAGATGAATAAACTTCGCGCCGATCCAAAACAACGATGTTCCAGCCGAGTGTTTTACGAATAGCAGAAGCAATTTGTTTAAGCAGTTCATCAATTTCAGTTTCAAGCGACAGCTGCTTGCTCAGTTCAAAAATACGATCCAGTTGTTTGATTGTTTTTTGCGCCTGGCGAATAACCCGGCTTTCGATTAACACATGGGTAGCTTTTTGAATCATTTGTTCTGCATCAGCAATTTCAGCCTGGCTGAATCGTTTTAGCCCATTCTCTATGGCAAGGGCAAAAAAACCTTTAATCTCATTCCCAATTTTTATCGCGAATAACAATAAAGAACGATATTTCCCGCCGGCCATATCGGTAAGCTGCAAAAAATCTTTATGATCATTTCCGCGCAGACTAAATTGGCTGCTCGATTGTTTTGAGTCTATAAACTGTTCCAGGGTTGGAAAATCTTTTAACAGCATTACCGGAGGCTTTTCATTTTCAAACAAATTTTTATCATCGCTAATTTTATAACAATACTGCGGATATAAAAACCGAAAACCTTCATTGTAATTCAGATAAATAGAGGCATCCGCCTTTAAGGTTACTAACAACTGCCGGCAGAGATAATTGGATACTTCATCTTCATTAAGACGTTGGAATAATGTTGAGAGCTCAGTTGTGTCCTCACGTGTGAGTGTTCTTTGCGGCTGAACGCTGCGCATATTAAACACCCGGCTCGCTAAGGAATAAGTTAAAATGGATATTTCATTAAATTTTTCTTTGCTCAAATCAAGACTGATATCGAAGCCGGCAATCATAACGCCAATCTGCTGTCCGGAGCTTCTCAAGGGAAATTGATAAAAAACGTCTGATTTTAAACCACTGGCATTAAATACCTTTATAATAGAATCATCAGCAATTCGACTGGCATCAATATCTTTTTGAGAAATAAAATAATCTTTCCAGATAGGTAATTTTAAAAGAGTCTCCCGTAAATTTTTCTGTTCGGGTCTTATAAATAAAACATTTTTGTAATCATAATCATTAATTTCATGATTGTAAACCAGTATAACAAATGTATCCGGTTGATAGGTCTGAAAAATATATTCGCTGACAAGCTCGCAGACGCGGGTAACATCCTGTGTCCGAATTAAGTTATATTGCAGTGCGGAAATATTTTGCAGGCGTTCAACTTCTTCTTCGTACATTTTCATTTTGTGTCTGTTTGCTAAATGAAAGCGAATTTTCAGCTTAAGCTCGGCAAAATTTGGCAGCGTATCCGTGACGTCATTAATGCCGTATTTTTCAACTTCGATCCGGTCAAACAGCTCCATATCGGGCATCAGTGCAATTACCGGAATAATCGAGCCGACGCGTGTAGCTTTAATTTTAAGCAAAATTTGTTTGGCGTTTGCCGATATGGATTCACCCCATAAAATCAAATCAGGCTTCATCGACTTGGTGAGATGATAGGCGTTTTCAATATTACTGGCCATAATAACCGAAAAGTCATTTTCACGCAGATAAGAGGCCATCTTTTCCTGGATGAGTGAATTACGATGCAGTATTAATATTTTTTCTTTATAAATCATTTCATTTCCGGAAATTTTAAGACTTTGGTGACATGTTCAGATTATAAATCGATACAATACCATCCAGACTTAAGTACGGATCAATGAAATCTATAATATCCGTACGTTTTGCAATTTTTTTAGATAATCCGCCTGTAGCCGCCACTTTGGTATTATTACCTAATTCCTTCTTCAGTTCTTTGATTACACCTTCAATCATAAAAATTGAACCATTCAGTACGCCGCTTTGAATGCTCTCTTCGGTTGTCTGCCCAATCAGCTGTTTTGGAAAGCTCAGCTCAACGATTGGCAGCTTGGCCGCTTTTAAATGCAGGGCTTTAATCGAAGTGTCAATTCCCGGGGCTATAAGTCCGCCGATATAATCGCCATTAGCATCAATACAATCAAACGTTGTTGCCGTACCAAAATCAATAATAACTAAAGGTTTTCCATATTTTTCGATACCGGCAACCGCATTGCATAATCTGTCCGCACCGACACTGGACGGTTCACGATATTTCACTTTCAGTCCAAGATTTAATTTTGAATGAATAATTAAAGGCTGGATATTGAAATACTTTTTGGAAAACAGCATGAAGACAGGCGTTAAATCCGGTACGACTGATGAAATACATACACCGGATATATCGTCCGCATTGACGCCTTTTTTTTCGAAGAGAAACAGGAGAACCGGCCCCACTTCGTCTTCCGTTCGGGCTAAATTAGAGGAGACCCGCCAGTGATCAAGCAGCTCTTTTCCTTTGAATAATCCTATCACCGTATGTGTATTGCCGATATCAATCGTTAACAGCATTTTTGTTCTTTCGCATTATAAAACCGGCGACAAGTTTTTTTATTTTGCCTGCCCGGGTTTTATACATCAAATAACCTTCGTTGCTTACATCATGAAAAACGCCGGTTTCTTCCATAACCGGTTGTTTTACTATTATATGTTCGCCAAACTGATGACAATGTTTTTTCCAATTTTCAACCACACCGGCATAATTAGTTCGCTCGTATTTCGTATAATTCTGTTCAAACCGTTTCAGAAATGAACAGCATAAATCTTCGATTGAAGTATCCACTCCAAGTACATCCTTAAGCGAAATTGCTGAGTCTTTGATTTCTGCAGGAAATTCTTTACGCGATGAATTTACATTTAAACCGATACCAATAATTAGGGCTTCCATGGTTTTATTTTGCAGTTTGGATTCAGCCAATATCCCGCCCACTTTTTTTCCGTTTAGCAGAATATCATTCGGCCATTTTACCTCTAACTCGGAAATTTTTATTTTCCTGTTTTTATAAAAATCTGCTAGGGCATCGATTAAAATGGTTGCCGTGGCAAGAGCAATCTTCTGAACCATTTCAATTTCCAGCTCCGGTCGGAGTAGGATGCTCATAAGTAAATTTTGTCCGCTGCCGGAATACCATGGACGATTCTGCCGGCCTTTACCGGAAGCCTGGAATTCAGTTAAGACTATTGTTCCCTCCGGCGCACCCTCTTTAGCCAGACGCATGGCAAAATTATTGGTTGAATCCATGGATTCTTTATAATAAATATTAGTACCAAACAAAGAGGTTTTTAACTTTGACCGAATTTTTTTAATATCCATAACAATCTTTATCTATGAGCATTGACATAATCATTGCAGCTACAATGAATCACCCAAATCCATAGTTCGTAAATTATTGAACTTATTGGTTTTTGTAAAGAATAATTTTATTAATTCCGATTCCCTGTTAAATTAGTATCGCTTCCATTTAATTGTCCAACCTGCTTCTATGCCGCGTTGATCACAATATCCTGCAATTACCTCAACCACATAAAGAGCCGGTCCTGTGGAACCATAGGATTTGGTGGAATAGGGCATGGTATATTTTTGTATATTCACAATTTTATGTTCTTTATTCACGAATATCATATCCAGGGAAACCGGTGTATTTTTCATCCAGAAATATTGTAGCCTTTCTTCCTCGAAAATAAAAAGCATGCCCTGATTTTCCGCCAAATCTTGACGAAACATGAGTCCGTTTGCCCGTGAATAATCATCTTCGGCAATTTCGATTAGAATACTTTCTTTTTGACTGCTATCCGGACTGATAAAAGTAAGCTGTCCCTGATCCAAACCCGCCCGCGCTTTAACTCCGCCGATGGAGTTTTTCTCAGTATTATAAACAACCAGATTCCAGAAAAAAACGGCTATAATAATAACTATGATTAAACCGATTCCGATAAGCCATTGCCTGTTTTTAAATTCTTTTCGCCTTGATTTCATTCTGTTTTCTTTCATTTTTATTTACTCCGGAACCGTCCATTTAAAATTATTATGTTTGAGGTAATATTCGATCTGCTGCACGCTTTGTTCGGCCTTACGTTCAACGGCTTCATTTGTATTGAAGGCATTATGTGGTGTTAAAATCACGTTTGGATATTCCGCTAATTTGAGTGTAGCTTTAATAAGCTCATCGCTAACAGTTTCTTTTTGGCGTAAAGCGTGGGCAATAGCTACCTCATTTTCATAAACATCCAAAGCCAATCCACCAAGATGATTTTCTTCGATTAAACGCAGCAGATCCTTTATCGGTGATAACTCACCCCTGGCGATATTAATAAAGATGATTCCTTTTTTAGCCTGCTTTAACTTGTCATAATTAAAGTAACCGGCATTTTCTGAAGTCAGATTCATGGCGGAAACAATGATATCAGCATTAGCTATGGCTTCTTCAAATTTAACATATTCTATACCGGGATGTTTTTTAACAAGATCGACGCCTTGGACCTTCATGCCCAGACCTTTGCCAATTTGGATAATTTGTGAACCAATATTACCAACGCCAACAACCAGTAATCTTTTACCTTCACATTCAAAACCGGTCAGGCCATCGCGATGGAATTGTTTAAAGCTTTGCATCTGTTGCGGCAGTTTACGTAATAAGGCCATCCATAACAGCATAGCTTGCTCAGCTACGGCGCGGTTACAATATAATGGCAGATAAGCTAATTTTGCCGATGTATTTGTTTTCACTTTATAACGGATTAAATGATCATAACCGGTGCTGCGCGATAGAATACCCTGTAATTTATCCGACCATGCCGGAGGAAATTGCGACTGAGTTCGAACGCTGATGATCGGGGCAAGCGGATTAGCATGCCCGGCTTCCTGTATCGTTGTCCATGTATATCCAGCCTTTATATTCGAAGGCATATATTTCTGGATTTCCAGAGCTTCTTCTTCAAAAGCCTCATAAAAATAAACGTCAAATTTAAAAGTTATTGATGAATTCATAGATTCAGTTCCCGTCATTTCTAACATGCAAAATTATCATTGTAGTCAATTAATCACAAATTAAATTTTCACTATTTAGTTCATATCATTTAAGGCTAATTTGCAATTTATATCCAAACTATAGACATTTACTATAAATACATAAAAATACGACAAAAAATAAAACCTAATAACATTAATCCTGTAAAAGAAACATTCATATTCACTCATCCGTACAGTGAAGAAAGATAACCGGAGAAAATTATTTGAAAGCAGTTGAAACATTTAATCTGACAAAACACTATTCCAGGGGAAAAGTTAAAGCGCTTAACGATTTTTCCCTGCAGGTTGAAACCGGACAGATTTTCAGCCTGCTGGGTCCAAACGGCGCCGGGAAAACAACGTTTATAAAATTATTAGTCGGGCTGGCCCATCCAACCGCCGGACATGCAACTGTATTCGGTAAATCCATTAAAAATTACAAAATGCATCAGCATATTGGTTATTTGTCAGAGAATCATCGCTTCCCGGAATTTTTAACTGCCGCCCAGGTGCTTTATTATTACGGCAAAATGAGCGGCGTCAGTTCAAGCGATCTTAAAGATCGCATACCAAAATTACTTAAACAGGTCAATCTTACAGACTGGACGAACGTAAAAATTCAGAAATATTCCAAAGGTATGATGCAGAGACTGGGACTGGCCAATGCCCTGATCCCTGATCCGGATATTCTGTTTCTCGATGAACCCACCGACGGTATCGATCCGGTTGGCCGGCGCGAAATACGTGATTTACTGAAAGCATTACGGGAACAGGGTAAAACTGTGTTTCTTAATTCTCATCTTTTATCGGAAGTAGAAAGAGTATCTGATGAGGTTGCTATTCTTAAGAACGGGAAATTACTGCAAAAAGGACGGGTGGAAGATTTTATTTCGGTTAAAGAACAATACCAGGTAAAAGTCATCAGTGAGAACAATAAAATTAATGAGATTAGTGAAAAATTAAGTATTCCTGTAAGCTATCAAAATGAATTTTACAATATTGCCGTACAGGATGACGCCCACCTGAATAAATTCATCGATTCCGTTCGCAGGGAAAGTATTACGATTCAGGCTATTATCCCTCGTAAAATAAGTCTGGAAGATTTCTTTATTGATGTGATTGAAGATAAGAACGGGGAGGTCAAATGAAATTTTTATCCATTGTTCAACTGACTTTCCGCGAGTCCCTGGCCAAAAAAACATTTATAGCTTTCTTTGGCATATCAACCTTAACCTGTCTTCTATTTATATTTGCACTGAATCTGGATATTGTTGATGGCATGCAATCATCGGTTTCATTATTCGGCGCTGAGATCCCGGCAACATTCGATTTGCGCGAAATCATCATTAATATACAAAGTGCAGTGGCGGCCTTGTTATTTACCGGTGGTATCTTCATGTCATTGTTTGCTACCAGCAGCCTGATTCCCACATTATTACAACCCGGATTTATAGATCTATTCATCAGTAAGCCGGTAAGTCGTCTGGAAATACTAACCGGCCGATTCATCGGAGCGACCCTTATTGTCGCCTGCAATATATTATATCTTATGATATTTTCGGCCATTATCCTTCTGTTTAAAACCGGGATCTGGAACTGGAGCTATATCGTTGCCGGATTCATTATTGTTATTACGTTTATGATTTTATATACCCTGATGACATTTCTGAGTCTGCTGACGAAAAGCGGGCCATTTTCATTAATGCTGACTTATTTTATAGTCTTTATGAGTCCACTGCTTATTCCGAGAGATCAGATCTATGCATTACTTTCATCAAAAGTGTACGCTTACATCCTGGATGGCTTGTATTATTTTTTACCAAAGACCACAGAACTCGGCAATCTGACAAGATTAATTGTAGGCGGGCAGGAAATTACATCGTGGATGCCGTTGTGGTCATCCCTGTTATTTGCTTTATTTATCTTAAGCGTATCAACGTATATATTTCAAAGAAAAAACTTTTAGGAGGTATCATGTTAACCAGAACTTTTTTATCCTTCATTTTAATAATAAGCCTTGTAACCATTTTTACAAGTTGCGAAAAAGTAACACAACAAATTCCACAATCAATGGAAGCTCAACTGGCTTTATTACCAGCCGATGCCAACGCCTTAGGATATGTAAATGTTAAAAAAGTGCATGAAAGTGATTTTGTTAATACCTTCCTTGATTCTGCACAAACCTCTCCATTTGCAGAAAAGGAATATCAGGATTTTGTTAAAGCAACCGGACTGGATGTACAGAAAGACATTAATGAAGTTTATTTTGCGGTTAAGCTTGGTGAGCTTCCGCGCGAAAAAGTTGGTCTGGTAGTTATAAACGGCAATTTCGATCCTGTAAAAATAATTGAATATATCAGGAAAGAATCAAAATCCCATGTATTAAATGAAGATAGCTATGATGATTATACTATTTATAAATTCGCTGAGGATGATACAATTACATTTTCATTCATAAGCAATGCCATATTGCTCGCTGGCAGTGAGGATAATATCACCGCGTGGATAGATAAATCATCCGGTAAATCCAATCAATCCGCAAATGAATTGATTACCCAAGTTGAAAAAATAAAATATAAGGATACCGCCTGGTTCACAATGGATGCTTCACTTATTACCGAAGAATTGAAAAAGAAAGACATTAAAAAATTTAAGAGCCTGGAAAGTCTGAAAAGTATTAACCTGTCGATAAATTTAATTGATAAATTTAAATTTTTTGGAGAAAGTGAATTTTCATCAGGTGAACAGGCGGAATTATTTTATGATGCAATCAAAGGATTCATTGCTGCAGGAAAACTTTCAACCAGCGATGACAGAGAAATAGTAGATATCTTAAATTCCATTACTGTCAATCACGAAAATGAGCAGGTTACTATCAATATTGAATTCACAAAAGAGGATATTAAGAAACTTTTGGATAAAAAAGATTCCATCGCACCAAATATTCTGACTGCTTTATAATAGGCAGAAATTTGAACGGGATGTTTAGTATTTTAAACATAACCTACGCCGATTCATTTTGAAACATGAAGTAGAAATTGACGTAGATTTTAAGGTCTTTACTAAACGCGGAGAAAATAAATATGCGAGTTTACTTACTATCATTTATAATCTTATCTGTTATTGCAACAAGCATTTACGGTGTGGATTACAAAAAGAAAAAAGACCATGAACATAATTTCAGTGTGTTAGATAACGTTGAGATTGATATCGAAGATGATTCCATTATCCTGATGGACAAGGACTGCAGAGATGAAGTAGAGATTACCGGTGAATACGATTTGTATGTTAATGGCAAAGAAATTGAATTGAACAATGATCAGCGTAAACTGGTAAAAGAATATTACGAAATGTATTTTGAAATTATCGATTATGCCAAACGCATCGGTCTGGAAGGGGCAAGACTGGGAGTTGAAGGCGCTGCCATCGGCGTAAAAGCCGTGGCCGGTGTATTTAAAATGTTAAGCGCCGATTACGACTCAGAAGACCTTGAAGCAGAACTTGAAGAGAAAGCCGAGGAACTGGAAAAAAAAGCTGAGGTTCTGGAAGACCGTGCCGAAGACATCGAGGCCATGGCGGAAGAACTTGAAGATTTACATTTTGCGCTCGCAGAGAAAATTGAGGCTTTAGGCGATCTGGAAATGTTCCGGTAACTATAATTTTGCCCCGCAGATTTTGCAGAATTTGGCATCATGGTCATGGCCCTCTGCGCTGCATTCCGGGCAGGATTGCGTGGATATCTTTTTAACGGCTAACCGATTCATTTCGACGGTTACAATACCGGTTGGCACAGCGATGATACCATAACCGCAAATCATAATAACAGCCGCAAGCATCTGACCTAAACCAGTTGAGGGCGAAATATCGCCATATCCCACTGTCGTCAAAGTGACAATAGCCCAGTATATACTGCGCGGGATACTGGTAAATCCATTAGCTTCACCCTCAATTACATACATCAATGAGCCCATAATAGTAACCAGTGTCAGTATGGTAAAAATAAATACTGTTATTTTTCTTCTGCTTGCCCGAAGCGCCTGACGCAGTATTTTAGCTTCAGAAATATACTGTATCAGTTTCAATACACGAAATATTCTTAATACCCGCAATAAACGAATTACCAACAGGAATTGTATTCCCGGAAAGATTACACTGAGATACGTAGGAAGTATAGCCAATAAATCTACAATCCCATAAAAGCTCATCATATATTTTTGTGATTTTCCAACCGATACTATACGCAACAAATATTCGATGGTAAAAAGAATGGTAAAAATCCATTCAGCCGCATACAATACATGGCCATAGTCCATATTAATTGATTTTACACTATCCAGCATCACGGCAATTACGCTTAGCAGAATAGTTGCGATTAACAAAATATCAAACAGCTTACCTGAAATGGAATCGGCTTCAAAAATGATTTCATGTAACTTTTTCTGCCAGAGTGAATGATGTTTTGTATAATTCATTTTTTTCTCATATTGTTGGTGAAGATTTTTATATTCTGATTAATTGTCTGTTGCCGGTAAAATATAAAATAAATTTTATTCAT
>JAFGKZ010000082.1 GCA_016928315.1 Calditrichaceae bacterium | reverse complement strand
GAATTAATCCGGTTCTATCTATAAACAGAAAGGGTTTCTAAAATGAAAAAAACGATTATCGGCGATCCCTTACCTAATATACCCTGGCAGGATAAACCAAAGGGCAGTTCTGAGGTTATGTGGCGTTATGATAAAAATCCCGTAATTGGCCGCAATGCAATAAAATCCGGCGGGCGCATTTTTAACAGTGCAACGATTCCTTATAAAGGCGAATTTATCGGAGTATTTAGGGCTGATCATAAAAATGGTTATCCCGGTTTACACCTGGGAACCAGTAAAAATGCTATCGATTGGGACATTAATGATGAGACGATTAAATTTTATAATGAAGATGGCAGTCCGGCTGATCCGATTGTTTATGCCTATGATCCAAGACTGGTTAAAATTGAAGATGCTTATTATATCACCTGGTGTAATTATTTTTACGGCCCAACGATTGGCATTGCGCGCACCAAAGATTTTAAAACATTCACCCAATTGGAAAATGCATTTCTGCCATTTAACAGGAATGGCGTGTTATTTCCAAGAAAAATTCAGGGAGAGTATGTACTATTAAATCGTCCCAGCGATAATGGTCACACCCCGTTTGGGGATATTTATCTAAGTCACAGTAAAGATTTGACCTATTGGGGTAAACATCGCCGCGTGATGGCAACGACCCATTACTGGTGGAAGAATGTAAAATTAGGTCCGGGACCCATCCCGATTGAAACAACCGAAGGCTGGTTAATGATCTATCATGGTGTATGCCAGTCCTGCAGCGGTTTTATTTACAGCATTGGCGGCGCGCTGCTGGATATTGATGAGCCCAATAGAATTATTGCCGACTGTGAGAATTATTTGCTTACCCCCGAAGCGCCATACGAGGTAAACGGATTTGTACCGAATGTTACCTTCCCTTGTGCAACTCTGCACGATGCAGATACCGGCAGAATTGCCATATTTTATGGCGCTGCGGATACTTACGTTGCATTGGCTTTTGCCCAGGTGGATGAATTGATTGATTATATTAAAGCAAATCCGAATAAACCGTTGTGAACGCCAATGCATTTTAAATTAGAAAACGTCGATTGATCTTCAAAATCTATCGAAGTTTTTTATTTATGAAGAAAATAACTTTATATCGCTATATGCCCATCTGTATCGGCAATTTCGTCTCTTGATGAACACAAATCCATTACCCGGTTCAGATTCAAATCTGTTGGGAAACCTTTTGGATGCCAGTGCTTTTTACATCCGCAATAGTCAAGCAGAACGCACTGAGCGTTGAGCCCCAGTTCACGCATTTCATATCCGCCGGGCACCAAATTTAACAGACAGGCTATAGCTACCAGGCCGACTTCCGGGTTATTCTGCCAGCGTTTCAGCCAGGCTGTAAAATTGCTGGAATGCGGCACGATGCGCACCTCAAAATTTTTTTCCTGTCCAAGTTTTGTAAGTTGACCAATTCTGCATTGATCAGAACATTGACGACAAAGAATATCCAATCCCTCTATCTTCGAATGACATTTAGATTTCTTAGGTGATGACATACATCCGGGAACGAGAATGACGGTACGTTTCGTTTGCTGATAACCTTCTTCAAATCCCCAGTTCATTATTTCCGAGCCCACCATATTCAAATAATATTCAACCGGTTCTTTTCCGGTAAATATTTCATCTTCACGATATCGGTACTCAGGATGTTTTTTGACCAGGAATGTATTTAATTTATTGGTATAACAGCCCAATTCTTCCTGTGCAACCCAGGAGAACCATCGGATTAAGTGTATTGATATTCCAATAACGTGCTCTGTCTTTTCTTTACCTGATTGTTCACACAATTGGTACCAGTTACTGAGTCGTTTAACTTCATCTTTAAATTCACCGGAGGCTCTAAGCCAAAGTAAAAGAATACGAAAATTCTTCAGTGTATATCTCTTGTTCTTTGCTGATTGGCCGATTTTCGGCGTCATAAAATGTCCACTGATCCAGCCGCGCAGTTTATCGATATACGGTTTCAATTTCTGGTGTTCTGTACGCCATTGATATAACCTGATCATGAGTTTTAATATAATTACCGGTATCCTCTGGGATGCGCCTAAATAGCGCTGCCAGGTCATACCGAGGGTCAGCATTTCAACAGCGTACTCACCACGGCTTCGTAAAGCCTCTATTTGGTTATCATTCAGGAATAAAGCATACTCGGTTAATAGATATTCCGCTTTGGAATCTACATAGCGATAGACAATCTTTGAAAACTCGCGGATTTGATTATAATAATAATCAGAATTGCCTGATCTATCTTTTAAATTGTAAGTAATCGTTTCCATATTTGTTTTTAAGTTAGGTTAATATTTGCGAATACTTACGGGAAATAATTGAAAATGTTTATGCGATTTTCTTCATTTTTAATTGGACTTGTAATTAAGACTTTTAAGTAAAAACCAAAAGGACTGGAATCACAAAATTCATTTAATAATCATTATGAAAACATCTAAGTTAAAAATATTCATGAAAATTAATATTAATTGTATTTTATTGATTTATTTGATATAATTTTACCATCAAGGAACACACAGGTTTTGTCTTATCTTTAAATTGCATGACCGAATATAGTAATTTCATATAGATGATATTATATAATTCTATCTCGTGGATATAAAGAATCTAATGAGGCAGGGTTTACTGATAAATAGAGATATTAATAATACAGATTTTGAATCAATTATAGTAGCTACAGTTAAAGAGGAGGTTAGACATGAAATCTAATTCAGTCATTCTTATTATTTTTTTACAATTTCTGGTATTTGGAAACTTGTTTTGCCAAAATGATTCGCTTAAGATTAATTCATTGTATGCAGGATCCAAATCCATACAGTTTAGAATTACAAGTAATCTTACATTGTCGGATTTCAACGGTGGAAACATATCAGCTAAATATCATCTTAGTAATAAAAAAGCTGTCAGAATAGGAGTTACATTAGATGCTGGTAAATCAGAATCTGATAATAAAAAAATTAGCGGTGGTGAAGAATTTAAGGATGATAATTCAAATGAATTTTTAATTGGAATAGATGCGCAATATTTATACTTCCCCAAAATAAATAATCGCGTTACATTGTTTATTGGAGTGGGTCCAGAGTTTTCTTATCAATATTACGAAGGTAAAGGCGAATTATCAGTTTATAAAGTGGATACATTATCTTTTATTACCAATTCATCAAATAAAAGAGCAGAATATAATATAGGTATCTCTTTAATAGCTGGTGTCGAAGTTTTTATACTAAAATATCTCAGCATTCACGCAGAATATTCCTCATTTGCTTATTACAGGTATTATAAAAGTGATAGTTTTTCTATTACAGATTATACAGACGCTTACCAGGAAAATACCGGTTCCATATACCACTCAGAATCGTCAAGCTATTTTCTTAGGGCTCATGATGTTTTATTTGGTCTATCTATCTATTTTTAAAATTAACTCATAAGAATGAATTAATATTTTGGGAGTTTAAGAACATTCAAGTTTAAATATCATTTACCTTTGGATTGTTATGATATTAACGGTTAACTAATGTCAATCAAATTACTAAAATCATAACAACATGGGAGAAGGAAAATGAGAACAGTACTATTTCTTTTAATCACTTCAATTGCAGCCATGCTTTTTGCAGGTACAACCGGGAAAATTGCAGGTACTGTTACAGAAGATCAGAGCGGAGCCACAATTGCCGGAGCAAATGTTATCTTAGTCGGAACATCGTTAGGTTCGGCGACGGATTCAAACGGTAATTATACAATTATCAATATTCCGGCCGGCCGGTATACTTTGGAAGTCAGCATGGTCGGTTATGAGAACAGGAAAATCAAAAATGTCAAAGTCAAAGCGGATCAAACAACCAAATTGGATATCACCTTAGGTACAGAAAAAGTTAAACAAGAAGAAGTGGTCGAATTTTATGCGCCGGTAGAAAAAAGAGCTATGTCCGATCAGGTTCGTGGCGTGGCTACCTCTATAGGATATATGGGAGCAGTTGGAGGGGAAGGTTATATCGATTACAATACGGAAGAATATGATAAGATTGATGAAAGCGGATTTTTCCAGGTCATTCAGAAACCCATGTCCACTTTTGCCGCTGATGTAGACGCCGCATCGTATTCCAATGCCCGTCGCTTTATCATGCAGGATCAAATGCCATATAAAGATGCCGTACGCAGTGAAGAATTTATTAATTACTTTAGTTATGATTATAAACAACCGGAGCAGGACAAGCCTTTATCCATAAATATGGAATATTCTGAATGTCCCTGGAATAAAGATCATAATCTGATACATATTGGATTGCAGGGTAAAAAATTGGCCAGGGAAGAACAGCGAACCAGCAACCTGGTTTTTCTGATTGATGTATCCGGTTCGATGAATTCGCCCAAAAAATTACCTCTTCTGAAGAAATCCTATAAATTACTGGTTGAACAGCTTAAACCGGAAGACAAGATAGCCATTGTAGTTTATGCCGGCAGTGCAGGACTCGTTCTTCCATCAACATCCGGCGCTAACAAGGCGGAAATTATTGCCGCCATTGAACGGCTGCAGGCAGGGGGCAGCACAGCCGGCGGGGCCGGTATCCAGCTTGCCTATAATGTGGCAAAAGAAAATTATATTACCGAAGGCAATAATCGGGTAATCCTGGCTACGGATGGTGATTTTAATGTGGGTATTTCCAGTACATCCGAACTGGTGCGGTTTATTGAAGAAAGACGCGATGAAGGTATCTTTTTAACAGTGCTCGGATTTGGCATGGGCAATTATAAAGACAATCGATTGCAGGAATTGGCTGATCGTGGAAATGGCAATCATGCATATATCGATAATATTATGGAAGCGAAGAAAGTGTTGGTCAATGAGATCACTTCTACCTTATTCACTATCGCTAAAGACGTTAAAATTCAGGTTGAATTTAATCCGGCAAAAATCAGTTCTTATCGCCTGATTGGTTATGAAAACAGAAAACTGGAAGATAAGGACTTTACGGATGACACTAAAGATGCCGGTGAAATCGGCGCCGGGCATACGGTCACAGCCCTTTATGAGGTTGTTCCTGCCGGCAAAGAAAATGCAAATGAACAATATGATTTAAAATATCAGCATACCACAATCAAAAAAGATGCGCGGATAACTGATGAAGTATTGACGGTGCGGATTCGCTACAAAGAGCCCGATGGAAGAAAGAGTAAAGAGTTTTCTGAAGCTTTAATCGGCAAACCGGTTAAATTATCCAAATCATCTAATAATTTTCGTTTCTCCGCTGCCGTTGCAGAGTTTTCAATGATACTAAATGATTCTGAATTTAAAGGCGATTCTAATCTGGAATCGGTTAAAAATTTAGCGAAAAATGCCAGAGGTGACGATCCATTCGGTTATCGCGTAGAATTTCTGACATTAGTCGATCGTGTGAAGGTTTTGAAAGAACAAAATTAAAGAATTGAATCTACAGTAAGTTTTTACTAATTCCCCAATGAATCTCACTGCATATATATCAGCAGTGAGATTTTTTTCTGTATTTGTCAAAAAATTTAGATTGCTCAAATACTATTAGATGTTTTAATAATCAGATGTCAAAATTCCAAAACTCTATCAGGGCAAAGTACACGTCATTATAGCCTTTCTGAGTTAAATTTGGATAAATAGTTATAAAATAAGATTGTTGATTTCATTTTATTTAACATTACCTGCCAAGCTGTCGACAATTATTTCATGATTCATTATAAAAATACTTCTGCAAATTATGATTTTTTAAGGCAAATCAGTATTAATGATTTATTTAATGGATTTGATTGTTTACTGTTTAAAATTTTGGAATTTCATTTATGAATAGGTATTGGATATTTATAGTATTTTATGTAATTGCACTAGGTACAAATCTTTTTGCACAAAGCGAAATAATAAAATTTGAAAACATATCAAACAGAAATGGTTTATCGCAGGGATCTGTCGTTAGTATCGCTCAGGATGAGAAAGGTTTTATGTGGTTTGGTACCTATGATGGATTAAACAGATATGACGGCTATACTTTTAAAGTTTACAGAAATGATGTGAACGATCAAAAGAGTTTAAGTAATAATTTTGTAAGGACACTACTCGTAGATCAATCAGGAACCTTATGGGCAGGTACACAAGGAGGCGGAATAAACAGATATGACAAAGATAGCGATAATTTTATACGTTACAACTATAATCCCAATGATAAAAGCAGCCTAAGCCATGACAATATATTCCAAATTTATCAGGATTCCCAGGGTTCAATCTGGATAGCGACCTGGGGTGGTGGATTGGATAGAATCATTCCGAATTCTCAAAATGATTTTGATAAAAAATTGGTATTTGAACATTACCTCAATAATCCTGATAAGAAACTATCGTTAGCCAATAATAGAGTATCGTCATTATATGAAGATAATTCGGGCCGTTTATGGATCGGCACGCGTAATGGGGTGAATGTTTTTGATTTACACAAGAATAGCTTCATTAAAACATATTTAAATAATTCCAAAGATTCTAATTCGCTAAGTGATAACAATGTTACTAAAATTACGGGTGACAGATTCGGAAATATCTGGATTAGTACCTGGGGCTCTGGTTTGAATTTACTTAATCCTGAAACTGAAAAATTTCATCATTTTAAAAACATTCCTAATAATTCAAATTCTATTAGTTACGATGTGATCATGTCTTTATATACTGACCGTTATGGCAATATTTGGATATGTACCTGGGGGGGAGGTTTAAATAAGTTAGTGCTTCCTGGAGATT
>JAFGKZ010000081.1 GCA_016928315.1 Calditrichaceae bacterium | reverse complement strand
GAGTGTCCGGCTAAGGCTGTACGCTTTCCTTTAAGCAATTCATGAATTTCTTCAATGCTTTCATTGTTTTTCACGGAACTGGCAAAGGTAGCATAACCGATATTTCTATATACAGATACAATTTCTTTGGCCTCTTCCGGATCTTCCAATAGGTCTGTCTTATTAAAACAAATAATAGGTTTAATGGATTCAACTTCTGCTAATACTAAAAGACGATCAACGAGTCCCGGCTTGACCGGTGGTGTGACAAAAGAGGATACAATCAATATCTGATCCAGGTTGGGAGCAAGTTTGCGGATGTAAGGAAGATGTTTCTCAATAAACTTATTTTGCCCGTCCTGGTGGATAAGTTCCTGTTTATTTTTACGTTCAGCCTTTTCTTTTAAAAAATATTTAATTCGTTGCTGCTGACGTTTGGTAATTTTTCCCATATTAAAGTATCGCTTGTATCTATATTGAATTCTTATCCAGTTTTTCGATTACCAGTCTATCGTTATTAACAGGTGCATCGCTTATCCGAACCGACTTAAGAAGTCGCTGTTTTGCCCGTTCAATGACGTTTTCTTTATTGGTATGAATAGTGATAATAGTCTCATCGGAATCAATCTGGCGGCCAATTTTTTTATGCAGCACAATACCGGTTTCCGGATCAATAATGTCGTCTGATTTTTGCCGACCGGCGCCGAGAGATACGGAAGTCAAACCTATTTCAAGCGCATCCATGGATTGAATATAACCGGATTGTCCGGCTTTAATTTCAGATATAAATTTAGCCTTCTTGTATTTTTCAGGTGATTGTATATATGTCATATCGCCATTTTGTTCGTCTACAATTTCCAGGAATTTTTGATACGCTTTACCTGATTGAATTATCTCTTTTGATATCGATACACCCTGTTCAATAGAGTCAGCCTTTCCGCCAAGGTAAATCATGGCGCCGCTTAACTGGTGAGTAATTTCCATCAAATCTTCAGGTCCATGGCCGTGCAGGGCATCGATACATTCTTCAATTTCCAGCCAGTTGCCGATTTTATTGCCCAGCGGTTCGTTCATATTGGTGATATAAGCAATCGTCGGTTTGCCAAATTGTTCTCCCACGGCAATCAGTTTTTTAGCCAGTTCAACCGACTTATCATAAGTCTGCATAAAAGCGCCCTTGCCGGTCTTTACATCCAAAACCAATGCATCGATGCCCTCAGCCAGTTTTTTACTCATGATGCTGCCGGTGATTAATGGAATAGCCTGAATGGTTGCCGTAACATCGCGCAGGGCGTACATCTTCTTATCGGCCGGAACCAGTGTTGGCGTCTGGCCGATCAAGCACACGCCAATTTTGGCAATTTTTTCTTTGTATTCGGCAATGCTATAATCAACGCGAAATCCGGGAATACTTTCCAGCTTATCCAGCGTTCCGCCGGTATGTCCCAATCCACGTCCGGAGATCATCGGAACGGGAACGCCCGCCGCAGCAACAATCGGCGCTAAGACAATCGATACCTTATCGCCCACGCCGCCGGTGCTGTGCTTATCCACTTTGATGCCGGGAATTTCGTTTAAATCAACAATATCGCCGGACTCCAGCATGGAGCGGGTTAATGACATGGTTTCCCGATCATTCATTCCCTGAAAAAAAACAGCCATGAGGAATGCGGACATCTGGTAGTCGGGCAGGTTGTCTTGGGTGAAGTTATCTATGATAAAGGCGATTTCTTCATCGGATAGTTCATGCCCGTCGCGTTTTTTGCTAATTAGTTCGTATGCGGTCATTATTTTTCCGTTATATTTTAGTCTTAAGTAAGAAATATGGAATATTGGATTACTGGAATGATGGAAAAAAAATTTGTGCAATTGAATTGCTTTTAAACCTATTATTCCAATATTCCATCATTCCAGCCTAGTAGTCCGTTGCTTTACCTTTGTTATTGCCTACAATCGCCACACTGGCGCTGGCGCCAATTCGCGTGGCCCCTGCTTCCACCATTTTGCAGGCCTCTTCGTAAGTGCGTACCCCACCGCTGGCCTTAACGCCCATATCCGAACCGACGACTTTACGCATCAGCGCAACGTCTTTAACCGTTGCCCCGCCGGAACTGAATCCGGTTGATGTTTTGACAAAATTTGCGCCCGCCCGCTTGGCAATGGCACAGGCCTGCACTTTTTCTTCATCGGTTAATAAACAGGCTTCAATGATTACCTTTACAATTTGCCGTCCGGCCGCCCGCACAACCGCGCGGATGTCCCGTTCAACCAGTTCATAATCAGCCGATTTAAGCGCTCCGACATTGAGGACCATATCTATTTCATCGGCGCCTTTTTCCACCGCCAGCCTCGTTTCCGAAGCTTTGACTTCCGGATAGGTTGATCCCAGGGGAAAGCCAACCACCGTACAGACTTTGGATGGATGGCCGCGCAGCATTTTATAGGCCAATGGCACCCAGGTTGGATTAATGCATACCGATGCAAAATTATGTTGAATTGCTTCTTCGCAAATGGATTTTATCTGATCTTCCGTAGCATCCGGTTTCAATACCGTGTGATCGATCCATTTGGCCAGTTCGGCTTTCGGGGGGCAGCTGGGAGCGACCGCTCCTACCCTGCTGGCGCCAAACGAAATTAACTCATTAGCGCCGTCATAGGTAAATGGATTGGTTTGCGTACCGCAAACAGAACAGGTCTGGCTCATGGATATATTGGATTCGGCCACCACCTGCGAAATGATATCTTCGATAATTTCTCTGGTAATACTGGACATGTTGGATCCTGAAAGTTAAAAGTTTATAAATGCCTAAAGTGTCTAAGCTATGATAAAGTTAATAAGTGCCTAAAATTCCTAAAATGTGCTAAAGTTATAAAAATCCACTTCAAATTATTAGAGTTTTTTAACTTTAGTCACTTTAGCTCATTTTAGTGCACTTTAATTTACTTTAGTCACTTTAGCTCATTTTAGTGCACTTTAATTTACTTTAGTC
>JAFGKZ010000080.1 GCA_016928315.1 Calditrichaceae bacterium | reverse complement strand
ATATTTTTGAATTTGATGATATTCTGCACCGAATGATTTTAAAATACTCCGCATCAGTACAATTTCTGTCACCTTAAATGATTGAACCGGAAAAGGCTGATTCTCGGTAAAACCCCAAAGACCTTTTAAATCGGTAGGGAATTTGATGCGGGCTAACGTTAAATGAGGTGAGAATTTTCTCTTTTCTTTCTCAAAACCTAACTGCTCCAACTGTTCTTCGATCCAGGCATAGGTCTGGAAAAATAATTCTCTTGGGCTTGCTTCAATTCCCAGCCAGATGACCCGCGGTTTGTTCTGATTTGGAAATGCCCCGATGTTTTTGATTTGAATTTCAAATGATTTACCGTACTCTTTTAAAGGTATGAGCGATGCAATCACATTCTCAATTGTATGAGGCGGCTGATTTCCCAGAAATTTCAGTGTGATGTGCAGACTTTCCTTTTTCACCCATTTTAGATTGGGGGCAATTTTACGCAGTTCGGAAACATAAGACTCAATCTGAGACTTTACTTCATTTGGTAATTCAATAGCAATAAAACTGCGGATTTCTTCATTCATGATGCTATCATCAGGTTAATGAATTTTTAAGATCATGCGCCGCAGCATTTCCATTGCAGCCATTGCCCCGCGGCGTTTATTTATGATGCGGTCACGGCCAAAATGGAATTCTTTCTCAACCTCTTCATTACCATATCTGGCGGCAATATAGCATAATCCAACAGGTTTGGTTTCTGTTGCGCCGGCAGGTCCGGCAATACCGGTTGTGGCAACAGCGCAATCGGTAGCAAACGCCTGTTGCACACCGCGAACCATTTCTAAAGCAGTTTCGGAATTCACGGCTCCATAAGTTTCGAGCGTTTTTTGTTTTACTCCAAGCAAATTCATTTTACTTGCGTTACTGTAAGTAATCATTCCACCCATAAAATAATCCGAGCTGCCAGGGATGTTTGTTAGTAAATCACCTATCAATCCGCCCGTGAAACTTTCTGCACACGAAAATGTGAGCTTTCTATCTTTTAGTAATTGGCCTAATATCTGTTCTAATTCAACATTTTCTTCCGTAAAAATATACTTCAAGGTTTTATTTCTAACCGCATCAACAAATGATTCAAATTTCTGCTGTTCATCCTTATTATCTGAAATTAATCGAAAACGTAAATCAACACCGATATGGCGCGGCAGAAAAGCCAGCGGAAATTGAGAATACTCTTTTAATATATCTTTCAGCAGTTCAAACAGTCGCGATTCAGCAATGCCGGTTGTACGTAACAGATAACTGCGAATAGCTGGTAGGTTTAATCGTTTCTGCAGATAGGGAATAATTTGTTCATTAATTAATCGCTTCATTTCGATGGGTACGCCGGGCATAAAGAAAAAATAAGTTCCCTTATTTTCCAAGGCCAGTCCGGGAGCTGTGCCAACAGGATTATGTAAAATATCTGCTTTATCAGGAACCAGCGCCTGCGCCATATTGGTATCCAGTAAACTCAGGCCGCGATTTTTTAGAAGATTTTGTACGTGGTTTAAAACATTTTTATTCTGAATCAGCGGCGAATTAAAATATTCGCAAACCGTCGCTTTGGTGATATCATCCGGGGTTGGGCCGAGACCGCCGGTAACTAAAACCACATCAGCTCTTGTATTCGCCGTGTTAAGGGCAAATAATATTTCATCGTGTGTATCGCTAATCGTAGTGACCCAATAAACCGGCAAACCAATGGCGGACATTTGTTGGGAAATATAGGCCGCATTGGTGTTAATCGTATGTCCAGCCAGCACTTCATTACCAATAGAGATGATTTCAGCTAACTTTGTTTTCATGCAATTAAACCATAAAAATAAATGGCATGGATTATGATATTAGCATATATGCCTGCCAGCATATCATCAACCATGATACCCCAACCGCCCTTAAGTTTTTGTGATCGATTGATGGGATAGGGCTTAAAAATATCAAACACTCGGAATAGGGCAAATCCAATCAGCAAAGTGACTAATGTTGGCGGTAAAAAAATAACAGCCAGCCATTGACCGACCATCTCATCAATCACCACCAAACCGGGATCTTTACCTCGCTCCTTTTCAATTTCAAAACCGGCCCAAACACCGGCAAAAAAGAACACTAAACTGATCCATAGCCAATAGAATGAATCAAGAGGTAAAAAAAAATATATAATTAAGGCTAATAAACTGCCTGCCGTACCCGGAGCAAAGGGAGTAAAACCAGTCCCAAATCCGGTACCTATACTATAGACAAAAAATCGTTTCATTTAGAAAATATCCGTCCTATACGTCGAGCGAGTTCAATTAAATGCGACTGGTTTACTAATAAATAATGGATGCCGCTAAATAAAGTTAATCCAACAACAACGGCCAATGTGATAGTGGTCCACAATAACCAGGGGTGGGAAGTATCATTCAGGTGAACCGAGGGCAGGCCGGGAATATTAATGTAAATTAAAAAACTAAGCACAAAACCCATCTGTACGAAAGTTTTCCATTTTGCCGCAACGCTGGTGATAATCGGTTTGCCGATATGCAGGGCAAAGCTGCGTAAATAAGTGATAAGTGCATCACGTCCGATAATTATAAAAATCATCCACCAGAATACGAATTTCATATAAGCGAAGACGACCAGGGCGCTGGAAACCAGAATTTTATCCGCCAGTGGATCCATAAACTGGCCCCATCGTGTAACCGATTGAAAACGACGGGCATAGTACCCATCGTACCAGTCTGTAAAAGCCGCGATAAAAAAAACGATACTGGCCGTCAAACGATAAATGGAATCATCCTGAATAAATAAAACTACAAAGACAGGGGTTAAAATGATTCTGATAATTGTGAGTTGATTTGGAATTGTAAATTTCATAAAACTGTGTCAGTTAGCCGTTATTGACCGATGATAAAAACTGATTTTTCAACCGATTGAGTCCTTATTTTATCGAAGTCTAAATTTATCTTTTAATACTTTTTAATTCAAGTTAGTGATTCAATTATTATGCTCGTTCATATTCTTTTGCAATCGAATAAAAAATTCAGTTTTTTTTTTGAGCTAACTTATTGAAAATAAAAAAGTGAAAAAATATACAAGTTAAAAGAATAATTTATTTTTTTGTTCGAATTAAAATTTTTGTTAAATTCAACTTTTACAAATGTTTGTGAAAGATGTAATTAAGTTTGTTTTTGAATAACGTGGTTCATAAATAAATTTGTCATTAAAATATCAAAATCAGGAACTAATCAGGAAAATATATGGGAGAATTTAAACTCAAAAAGGGTTATGATATTAAAGTCGCCGGCGCTGCTGAGAAAGTAATATCTGTTTTAGATGCTCCAAAAAAGGCAGCGGTAATGCCAAATGAATTCCGAGGCATTAAGGCAAGACTGAATATTAAACCCGGCGATGCTGTGAAAATAGGTTCGGTTTTGTTTGAAGATAAGACATTACCGGAAATCAAGTTTGTTTCCCCGGTGAGTGGTAAAGTACTGGAAATCAATCGGGGGGAACGTCGTGCATTAATGGAAATCGTCATCGAAAACGATCTCAAGGATGAAAAGGAAGTTGTCGGCAGTTGGAAAAAAGACGATCTGCAAAAAATGGATGCCGCTGCAATTAAAAAGGCTTTATTAAAGGGTGGTATGTGGCCGCATATTATTCAGCGTCCTTTTAGTAAAATCGCTAATCCAGCCGATATGCCGAGGGATATTTTTATATCCGGTATGGATACCGCGCCTTTGGCCGCTGATCCTAATTTTATTATGGAAGGCATGGAAGAATATTTCCAGACTGGTTTGGATATGATGGCAAAATTAACAACTGGTAAGGTGCACCTGTCGCTGGATTTAAAAAACAAATCTTATGCGAAAGCTTTTGAGAATGCGGCCGGTGTACAAAAACATTACTTCAGCGGACCGCATCCGGCTGGTAATATTGGCGTTCAAATTCATCATATTAATGCGTTAAGGCGTGGTGAAATTATCTGGACCTTAAAACCGTTTGCCTTAGCGCTTATTGGAAAATTTTTCAGCGAGGGTTTTTATCAGGCTGAACGGATTGTTGCGATTGCCGGTTCCTCGCTTAAACAGGGTAAATATATTAAAACGATCAACGGCACTCCAATTACCATGCTGGTGCCTGAAACTGATGTTGTTGATGGCGAGGTTCGGGTGATTTCAGGAAACATTTTATCCGGCAGAAAAGTAACGCCATCAGGCTATGTCAGTTTTCATGATAATTTAATTTCTTTCATCCCGGAAGGGACCCGCAGAAGAAAGCTGCTTGGATATTTCCGTCCAGGTTTAAAAACGCCCAGTTATTCGAATACCTATTTAGCAAAATTTTTAATGCTGGCCAGAAAAGACTATGTGCTTGACACAAAAATCCATGGCGGTAAACGGGCTTTCGTTGCCAGCGGCGACTATGAAAATGTCCTGCCTATGGATATTTTGCCGGTCTATTTGGCTAAAAGCATCCTTGCCGATGATATTGAGGAAATGGAGGGTCTGGGAATTCTGGAACTGGATGAAGAGGATGTAGCTTTGTGTTCTTATATTTGTCTTTCAAAAACGAATTTTGGTTATCTGCTTCGCCGCGGCCTGAATTTTATTGAAAAGGAAGGTTAAGCAGAAGAGAAATAAAATAAAAACTAATTATGGAAGGTAAGATAAATTGAAGTTCATAGAAAACATATTAGATAAACATCGTGACCGGTTTGAGAAAGGTGGTGATTTGGCCAAGTGGAAGCCGTTGTTTGAGGCCGCGGATACCATCCTGTTCTGGACAAATGAACGCACCAAAATCAATCCGCATGTTCGCGATTCACTGGACCTGAAACGCTTTATGATGATGGTGATTGTTGCACTGGTACCATCCACATTATTCGGTATATACAATGTTGGTTACCAGCATTTTTATGCGCTTGGCCAGCAGCCGGAACTGTGGAACAGCTTTCTTTTCGGATTGATGAAATTTCTGCCAATCGCAATTGTATCGTATGCCGTAGGGGGCTTCTGGGAAGTGCTGTTTTCCATTATCCGCAAACATGAAGTTAATGAAGGCTTTCTGGTAACCGGAATACTTTTTCCGTTAATTCTGCCGCCAACCATTCCTTTATGGCAGGTTGCCGTGGCTGTATCTTTTGGCGTTGTAATCGGTAAGGAAGTATTTGGCGGTACCGGCATGAATGTATTGAATCCTGCATTAACTGCAAGGGCTTTTGTTTTCTTCGCCTATCCGGGTAAGATATCCGGAGACAAGGTATGGACAGCCATTGATACGGCTAAAGATAAAGTTATTGATACATTCTCCGGCGCAACCCCGTTGCTGGTAGCCTCGAATACGGAGGCCGGCGGACAGGCTGTGCAGAGTTTGCATAATTTTCAATATGGCGACTTTGGTTTTATCAATTTGTTTATGGGATTTATACCTGGCAGTATAGGGGAGACCTCTGCCCTGGCTGCTTTGATTGGCGCGGTTATTTTAATAATTACAAGAGTCGGCAGCTGGCGTATTATTGTCTCTGTATTTGCCGGAGGGTATCTGACGGCTATGCTTATGAATGTCTTAGCCGGGACGGAATCAACGGGTATGTTTACCCTGCCGCCGTATTATCATTTAGTGATGGGAGGTTTTGCCTTTGGCGCCGTGTTCATGGCTACCGATCCGGTATCGGCAGCACAGACCAATACAGGTAAATGGTTTTATGGATTGCTGATTGGCGCATTGGCTATTTTAGTACGTGTTGTCAATCCGGCTTATCCAGAAGGTATGATGCTGGCTATATTATTTATGAATGTCTTTTCACCGCTCATTGATTATTATGTGGTCAAAGGAAATATAAAAAGGAGGTTGAAACGTGCAGCATAGTAACGCTTATACATTTCGGTTCGCTGCAATGGTCACAATCGTATGCAGTGTACTTTTAGCTGGCGCTGCAACCTTGCTAAAACCGCGTCAGGATGAAAATAAATTACTGGATAAGAAGAAGAATATTCTTATCAGTGTTGGTATTGAACCCGTAAATGGCGAAAATTTCACACGCAGTGAAATAAATGAAACTTATGCCAATAGAATAAAAGAACTTGTTATCGATTTAAAAGGGAATATAGTCGAAGGAAAAAAACCATCTGATCTTGATCCCGGGAAGGATACCGAATTACTGCCTATATATGAAAGTATCAAAGATGGAGAAATTAGCGCCTATGTGCTTCCCGTATCGGGAAAAGGCTTGTGGTCAACCATAAATGGTTATCTGGCGCTCTCTTCGGATGGTGTTACGGTTAAAGGCATAACTTTTTACAGTCATGGTGAAACACCGGGCCTTGGTGGCGAAATAGAGAAAGAATGGTTTACCAATAATTTTATCGGTAAAAAGATCGCCGATGAGAATGGTACCCTGGTTTCAATTAATGTAGTAAAAGGAAAAGTGGATCCGGCTTCAGAAAAAGCCATTCATCAGGTCGATGGCATTAGCGGCGCTACATTAACGGCTAATGGCGTTTCCAATTTTCTAAAAGAAGATTTAAAGACATATGAGCCATTTCTAAAGACTATTATGAATTTGAAAGGGGGCGTGTAATGGCTGATGAAGTAAAAGCTGTCGCTGAAGCGCAGCCTAAAGAGAAATTATTCTCCAAAAAAAATAAACGGACGCTATTAGAACCATTCAGCGATAATAATCCGATCACTTTTCAGGTGCTAGGTATTTGTTCTGCTTTGGCAACGACGGTTCAGATGCGGACGGCGCTTGTTATGACTTTGGCGGTTATATTTGTTTTATCCCTTTCTAATGTCACGGTTTCGTTGCTCCGCAAGTTTATTCCATCCAAAATCAGAATTATTGTTGAACTGGCTGTGGTTGCCACTTTGGTAATTTTAGTTGATCAGATACTCAAAGCCTATTTATATGATATAAGCAAACAGCTTAGTGTTTTCGTCGGATTGATTATAACGAATTGTATAATTCTTGGACGCGCTGAAGCATTTGCATTACAAAATAAAGCCTGGCCGTCATTTTTGGATGGATTAGGAAATGGCTTGGGGTATGGCTGGATTTTGATGGTCATTGCAACAGGTCGGGAGATTCTTGGCAGCGGTAGTATTATGGGGTTTTCAATCATTCCTGAAAGTCTTTATGCTGCCGGTTATGAAAATATGGGTCTGATGGTATTAGCCCCCGGTGCTTTTATATTACTGGGATTGCTTATATGGGCGCAGCGATCAATCACTAAAACGGTACATGAATAGGAGGAACCAGAACCATGTTAGAGCATTATTTAAGTTTGTTTCTTAAATCCGTTTTTGTAGAGAACATCGTTCTTGCATTTTTCCTTGGAATGTGTTCATTCCTTGCCGTATCTAAAAAAGTGGAGACCGCTTTTGGCCTTGGACTGGCTGTGATTTTTGTTTTGACCATCACCGCTCCTATGAACTGGATTATTCATGAATATCTGTTAAGAGAAGGAGCGATGATCTGGATTTCAAAGAGTCTGGCCGGTATGGATTTAAGCTTTTTGAATTTTATAACGTTTATCGCCACAATTGCCGCTATGGTGCAACTGGTGGAAATGGTAATTGATAAATATTCTCCAACCCTGTATGCCGCATTGGGTATCTTTTTACCTTTAATTGCGGTGAACTGTGCCATTCTCGGATCGTCATTATTTATGGTTGAACGGGAATACAATCTACCGGAAACAGCCGTATTTGGTTTTGGGGCCGGGTTTGGATTTTTTCTGGCTATAGTTTCTATTGCTGCCATACGATATAAAACACGGTATTCCAATGTGCCTGCAGGATTAAAAGGTTTGGGATTGGCTATGTTAATTACCGGTTTAATGTCCATGGCCTTTATGCTGTTTTCAGGGATTCAATTATAGTAATAGAGAGGATTTCAATTGGGAACTATATCAATAATATTAATAAGTACCGGTGTTTTTACCGGTACCATCATTCTTTTGGTTGCTGCACTTTCTTATGCGGAATCAAAACTGGTCAATAAGGGAAAAGTTAAAATCATTATCAATGATGATGAGGAAAAAAGCCCTGAAGTTGAAGCAGGCAGTAATCTTTTAACCACTCTGGCTAATGAGAATATCTTTCTTCCCTCTGCCTGCGGTGGACAGGGCACCTGCGCTATGTGTACCTGCCAGGTTATGGAAGGAGCGGGTGATCCATTGCCTACAGAAGAAGGTCAATTAACCCGGGCCCAATTAAAAGATAATATACGTTTAGCTTGTCAAATAAAGGTTAAAAACGATTTAAAAATTCATATTCCGGAAGAAATATTTAATATCCAAAAATTTGAGTGCCGTGTGCGATCCAATTACAATGTGGCCACGTTCATAAAAGAACTGGTACTGGAAATTCCCAAAGAACAGGAAATGGATTTTAAGGCGGGCGGATATATTCAGATTTATATTCCGCCTTATAATATTTCTTACAGTGAATTCGACGTGGAAAAAGAATATCATGAGGACTGGGATAAGTATAAATTATGGGATTTAAAAGCTTCTAATGACGAAGAAATATTTCGTGCCTATTCCATGGCCAGTCATCCTGCAGAAAAAGATATCGTTATGTTGAATGTACGTATTGCTACGCCGCCGCCCGGAACCAGTTATCCGCCGGGGATTTCATCATCATATATTTTTAATTTAAAACCGGGAGATAAGGTAACTATCAGTGGACCTTATGGTGAATTTTTCATTAAAGAAACAGATCGCGAAATGGTCTATATTGGCGGCGGCGCCGGTATGGCTCCGATGCGAAGTCATCTTTTTCATTTATTCCATACCCTAAAGACCGGCCGTAAAGTTAGTTTCTGGTATGGCGCCCGCTCCAAACGTGAAATGTTTTATGATGAAGATTTTAGAGAAATTCGGGATAAGTTTCCAAATTTTTCATACAATGTTGCATTATCCGATCCATTGCCGGAAGATAACTGGGATGGTCCTGTAGGTTTTATTCATCAGGTTGTGCATGATTTATATCTTTCCAAACATGAGGCGCCTGAGGATATCGAATATTATCTGTGCGGTCCACCCATGATGATCAGCGCAGTCAATAATATGCTCTATAATCTGGGTGTTGAAAAAGATATGATCGCTTTTGATGAGTTTTAACTAATTAATTAAATAGTTATTTTTGAATGCGGGTAAAACCCGCATTTTTTATTATCATACTCGGCTTGATATATCTTGAAAATTATTTACAGCGGTGATAAATTTGACAGTAAAAAATTATAATAAAGGAGAACTGAATTATGGGTAGAGGTGATTTACGCACACGTAAAGGTAAGATTTTTAGAGGTACAAAAGGAAAAACACATCAGAAAAAACGCAGAGTTGACATTGGTAAAAATAAAAAAGCAGAAAGCAGAGCTTCAAAATAAAAAGTATATTATATCATCTATGAAATCGTCAGTCCTTTTTAGGATAAAAAATATTTCGATTATTTTTATCGGCGTCTGCCTTTTTGCGCAAGACATTCAATTATATCTTTTCGAAGACGACGGCCTATACGGATATATGGATCAGCATAATCATATTGTGATTGATGCGCAATATTTGGCGGCAATGGAATTTACTGAAAACGGTATTGCCGCCGTAGCCGATTCTGCCGGCTGGGCTTATATTGATGTTCTGGGGAATATTTTAATTCGACCGTATATTTATGACAATGGCCCGGATTATTTTAGTGAAGGGCTTGCCCGATTTGTTGAAAATGGCAAGTTTGGTTTCTTTGATAAGTTTGGTGTCCCTGTAATTGATGCCCAATGGGATTTTGCCTATCCTTTCCATAATGGCAAAGCCGCAGTATGCAATGGCTGTAAAATTATACTTGATAATGAACATTCGGGTATTACAGGCGGTAAATGGGGCTATATTGATAAAACAGGTAAAATCATCAGCCCTGTTGGATCGGTTGAAGCAGACAGTGTTTTACCAAAACCTGCAAAGATTAAATTATTCAAAATGTAAGAACAAAAATGCAAAACTGTCGAATAGATTTTCCCTTACTACAACGAACCTATAAAAATACTCCGCTTGCTTTTTTTGATGGACCCGGTGGTACCCAGACGCCTCGACAAGTTATTACTGCTATATCTGATTATTATAAACAATCCAATGCAAATACACATGGACATTTTATCACTTCAAAGGAAACAGATAAGGTTATTGCCAGGGCCAGGGATCGTATGGCTATATTTTTAAATGCTTCCTCGCCAGACTGTATTTCTTTTGGTGCGAATATGACCACACTGAATTATTTTCTTAGTAAGGCATTAGTTCGGATATTTAAAGCTGGTGATGAAGTGGTTATTACCGAACTGGATCATGAAGCAAATCGGGCGCCCTGGCTCGCCATGCAGAATAATGGAATTGTTATTAGGGAAGTGAAATTGAAGAGAGACGGCGCATTGGATTATGAGGATTTTAAATCAAAAATAACGGTTAAAACAAAATTAGTCGCAATGGGTATGGCTTCCAATGCACTGGGAACAGTGAATGATTTTAGAGCTGTCAGAAAATGGACAAATGAGATTGGCGCCTATTTACTGCTGGATGCTGTACATTATGCGCCTCATTTTACAATTGATGTTCAGGACATCGATGTGGATTTTCTGTTATGTTCCGCCTACAAATTTTATGGTCCGCATGTCGGTATTTTATACAGCAAATACGGTTTGCTGGATAAGCTTCCAACCGATTGTCTGCGTACCCAGGATCAGAATGCACCCTATAAAATTGAAACGGGCACATTAAATCATGCTGCTTTAGCCGGTGTTACAGCCGCTATCGATTATATCGCCTCTGTTTCAAGCGGGGCAGATTTGCGAAGTCAATTGGTAGAATCAATGAAATTAATTTCAGATCACGAACATCAATTAGCTGATAAATTATATTCGGGTTTACAAGATATTAAGCGTATAAAAATATTTGGTCTGCCTCTGATTAAGGATGAGCATACACCGACTATTGCTTTTTTAATGGAAGGTATAAAAGCTGCTGACGTCTGCAAATACCTGGCTGAACAAGCTATCTGTACCTGGGATGGCCATTATTATGCAATACGTGCCATTGAAGTTCTTAGATTATCTGAATTAGGTGGATTAACTAGAGTGGGTATGTCATTATACAATACAGAAGATGAAGTCAACCGGCTATTGAGCGCACTCAAAGATTTATCTTCTTCTTTGTAATTATGGAGCGGACAAATGCCAATTTATGAGTTTTATTGCGGGCACTGCAATACTATTTTTAAATTCTTTTCCCGGACTATAAATACTACTAAAGTACCGGTTTGTCCAAAATGTCAATCATCTAAAATGGAAAGGGCCATGTCCACGTTTGCAACCATTTCCAAAAGCAGCGACAGTGCTGAAGATGATATTGCTATGCCAAATATGGATGAAAGTAAAATGGAACAGGCCATGACTCTGCTTGCCCGTGAAGCGGAAGGTATGGATGAAGATGATCCAAAGCAGGCGGCTAACCTTATGCGCAAACTGACTGAAATGACAGGTATGGAAATGGGACCGGGTATGGAAGAAGCCATCAGCCGGCTTGAACGCGGCGAGAATCCGGATCAAATCGAAGCGGAAATGGGCGATTTGCTGGAAAATGAAGATCCCTTTATTCTTAAAAAAATAGCCGGTGGTCTTGCGAAAAAAAATAAACCCAATCGCGATGATACACTATATGATATGTAAAAACAGTGGATAGAAGTTTGAATTTACAACTCAGAATGAAGTATTAAGAATTTAGAATATTTTTTAACTTTAGTCATTTTAGGCACTACAGGGCAATTTATCTACTTTGGACACTGCAGCTCACTTATTTGCTTTCTCATTTCTCACTAAATTTATAAAATCCTGTACTCTTTTCCACATCCACCTTTGGCACTCGTTTGTTCTTTTCAAAATAATCAAGTCCTGTTTTTAAATTTTCCCAGAATTTGACATGTTCCTTATTGCTGGTCTTGCTTGTGTTAATTGTATATTTATAATTATCATTCATCCGGAAGGGAAATATATGCACCGGTATTTTATTTCCGGCATTCTTCGATAGCACACACGCCAGATAGACTTCCTTAATTTTATCATCGGTTAAAGGAATGCAGCCCAGGGTAACACAATTGCCATGAATAAAAATATCACCGCCAAGGTTGCCGGATTCTCCCAGAATACGATCCGATGCATTTGGGTAATCAATTCGTAATGACAAATAAAACATACTGAATGGATTAAATTCTGTTATGTAATAGAATCCTTCGGGAATCTGCAGATCGCCCTGTTTGCGTTTTGGACCGAGATCGCCGCAAGTGGCACAGATATTATATTTTTTTATCAGGACGAAGGTATCAGCCATGGCAGATTTTGCCCATAACTCAACCGTCTCTTCCTGTTTGAATATCCTGATAAATATCTCAGGATTTGGATATTGAGCTTTGACAGATGAAAACAGATTCTTTACAATTAATTCTTTATCATTAAATGCCGCACGAACACGCTGATAGCGTTTTTGTTCAGAGGTAAAATCTTCACCAGGAAAGACTATATTGATCATAAACATTAAAACAGAAAATTTAAATAGAAGTATTTTGCAGGCTTTCATTACTTTGGCTCGTATATTATTGCATAATAACATTAAGAATAAGTAATCTTAACTATAACGTCAAGGACAATATACTACCGATGTTTTATTTAATGTTTGATTATTGCTAAATAATATATTTATTCAAAACAATCAGGATACATCTATTAAAATCGGGATTATGTGCATATTAATTTGCATATTACTGTATATTTATTATATTCTGCAGAAAGATTTTGAGAATTAAAATAACAGTGTTTTATGGCTTTTAAAAACTTACATAATTATTATCATCACAATCCTTTTATCCGACCTATGCCCAGGCCGGTCTTTCGACGAATTATTTGAAAAAACCGGTCAGATAATCAGGCGAAAATAATCTTAGTCTGAATTATCAGTGAAATCAGCTTACAAATATTTAATTTAAAATTATAACTCATGAATGGGTAATATATGAAAAAAATTAGTGAAGAACAGTTAAGTGTTGAAGTGATTGTTGCCTCTGATGAACATGCTGAATATGCTGCAAAAATATGCAGATTAATTGAAGAAGCTGCTGCTGCCCGCGGAACAGGTATCGCAAAACGTTCTGTTGATTATATCAAATCCAAGATTACCGAAGGTAAGGCGGTTATCGCTTTTGGCCCGGGAAATAAACTAGCCGGTTTCTGCTATATTGAGACGTGGGAACATGGTAAGTATGTGGCAAATTCGGGATTAATTGTTGCGCCGGAGTTTCGTGGTATAGGATTATCCATGCGTATTAAAAAGGCTGCATTCGACCTTTCGCGTAAAAAATTTCCTGAGGCAAAAATATTTGGCATTACAACCAGTCCGGCCGTGCTGAAAATTAATAATCGCTTGGGGTATCGTCCGGTTGGATTTCTGGAACTGACTCAGGATGAATTGTTTTGGAACGGTTGTAAAAGTTGTAGAAATTATGATATTCTCGTCAGAACGAACCGGCATTTCTGTTTATGTACAGGTATGCTTTATGATCCGAAAGAAAAAATAGAAAGCAAGGCATTGGAAATAGATCATGAAGAAAAAAAGCGTAGTACTGGCCTATAGCGGCGGTCTGGATACTTCCTTTTGTGTTAAATATTTAAACATTGAAAAAGACCTGGAAGTCCATACTATTTTAGTTAATACCGGTGGTTTTACTGCTGAAGAACTGGCCGAAGTTGGCAATCGCTCAAAACAAATAGGCGCAGTATCTCATAAAACGATTGATGTTATTGATGAATATTATCAGAAATGTATCCGTTTTCTGGTATATGGCAACATTTTAAAAAACCACACTTACCCGTTATCCGTGAGCGCTGAACGCGTTTTTCAGGCGATGGCCATTGCTGATGCTGCGCTTAAAATGAAAGCTGATTATATTGCCCATGGCAGTACCGGCGCCGGTAATGATCAGATTAGGTTTGATATGATTTTTGCCATCCTGGTTCCGGATATTCCTGTTTTAACACCCATTCGCGATCAAAAATTATCACGGGAACAGGAAATTGCCTATCTGGAAAAGAATGGCGTTAAGATGGACTGGAAAAAAGCAGTCTATTCTATTAACCAGGGATTATGGGGAACTTCGATAGGCGGTAAAGAAACGTTGACATCCGATAAAACATTACCGGAAAAAGCTTATCCCAGTCAGGTAATTAAAGACGATGAAACGGAACTTGAGTTAAATTTTAAACAGGGCCAGATTAAAGGTATTAATAATAATTCATATAAAAATCCAGTTGAAGCGATTGAAGCGTTAAATGTAACAGGCTCTGAATATGGTATTGGCCGGGGCGTGCATGTTGGCGACACAATTATTGGCATCAAAGGCCGGGTCGGATTTGAAGCCGCCGCTCCTATATTAATTTTAAAAGCCCATGAAGCGCTGGAAAAACATGTTTTAACCAAATGGCAAATTTACTGGAAGGAACAACTGGCTAACTGGTATGGTATGTTGCTGCATGAAGGCCAGTATCTGGAACCGGTTATGCGTAACATCGAATCCTTTCTGGAAGACACACAGGCCACTGTTAATGGCAGCGTGAAAATCAAGCTGGCGCCGCGTCGATTTGAAATCATCGGGATTGAAAGTGAAAATGATTTAATGAATTCCAAATTCGGCCAGTATGGTGAAATGCCAAGCGACTGGACCAGCGATGACGCCAGAGGCTTTGCAAAAATAATGGCGAACCAGATATCCATTTTTAGAAAAGTAAATAACGGAAAGAAAAAATCATGATTCGGGCAAGTATTGTTGGCGGAGCGGGATATACCGGCGGAGAATTAATCCGGATATTATTAAATCATCCAGAGTGTGAAATAGCCGGTGTGCAAAGCCGCAGCCAGCAGGGAAAAAAAATATCCGAGGTGCACAGTGATCTTTTTGGTGAATGTGAGCTGATATTTGACGCACAATTCAACGCAGATGCGGATGTAATGTTTTTATGTATGGGTCATAACGAGTCCGGGAAATTTTTAATAGAAAACAAAATTCCTGATCAAGTTAAAATAATAGACCTTAGTCAGGATTTTAGATTGGAATCGCCGGCGAACAGAGCATTTATTTATGGTTTGCCGGAAATCAATCGAGCAGAAATTAATCAATCAAATAATATTGCAAATCCCGGTTGTTTTGCCACGGCTATAGAGTTGGCTCTGTTACCATTGGCAGTAAAAAATAACATTAGAGGGGATATTCATGTCAGCGCCATTACCGGATCAACCGGCGCCGGGCAAAAGTTATCGCCAACCAGTCATTTTAGCTGGCGCTGTTCCAATATTTCGCTCTATAAACCGTTTAAACATCAGCATCTGGCGGAGATAATTAAGACATTAAAATCAAGAGCAACCTCATGGCAGGGGAATGTTAATTTTCTGCCGTTCCGGGGGGATTTTACCCGGGGTATCCTGGCCACAGCTTATCTTGAAACCAATTTAACTCTGGAACAGGCTAATAAATTATATAAAGATTATTACAACGATCATCCATTTACTCATCTAACAGATACAAATCCTGATTTGAAGCAGGTAGTTAACACAAATAAATGTCTGCTGCATTTGGTTAAGAATGATCAGACTTTATTAATCGTAAGCATGATTGATAATCTGGTGAAGGGAGCCTCGGGTCAGGCGGTACAGAATATGAATCTGATGTTTGGTCTGGATGAAAAAGCAGGACTCAATCTGAAAGCTTCGGCTTTTTAATGTAACGGACAAATTCTTATGCCGGATAAATTGATTATTGCAAAAATAGGCGGTAAAGTTATCGATGAAGCGGAAAAACTATCTGTAATTCTGAAGGACTTTGCAGATATTCCGGATTTTAAAATTCTTGTTCATGGCGGCGGCAAAAAGGCCAGTAAATTGATGAAGCAATTGAACATTCCGGTTAAAATGATTAATGGGAGGCGGATCACGGACGCTTCTTCGCTTGAGATTGTGCAAATGGTCTACGCCGGATTAATCAATAAGAATATTGTGGCTGAATTGCAGGCCAATCATTGTGCGGCGATTGGATTATCCGGTGCGGACGGGGATACGATTCTATCGCATAAACGGCCGCCTGCGGAAGTAGATTTTGGTTTTGTCGGTGATATTGACAGCATCAATACGGAGGTGATAATAAAAATTTTGAAAAATGGGTTTATTCCCGTATTCTGTGCCCTCACACATGATGGTAAAGGTCAGATGCTCAATACGAATGCGGATACTGTTGCTGCAGAACTGGGAAGAGCTTTGTCATCGCACTATGAAGTTGATATAATTTATTGCTTTGAAATGCAGGGGGTAATGCAGGATATAAATGATCCAAATAGTGTAATTACTTATATCAATCAGGAGAAATACGCTGAACTGAAAGCAGAAAACATTATATCTGACGGTATGATCCCAAAGATTGATAATGCCTTTGCCGCTCTGGATAAGGGCGTGCAAAATGTGTTTATCAAGCATTACAGTGCAATTACACAAAAAGAAAGCGGAACAAGGATTACAAAGTAATGATGAAAAAAAATAGTGATTTAGAGATTCTTAATCAGGAAGCCTTAAGCTTATTAAAAAGTCTCATCGAAACACCGTCCATCAGCGGGCAGGAAGATGAAGCGGCTGATTTGATTGGAAGGTTTTTAAATATTAAGGGCATTGCTTTTGAGCGTAAAATCAACAATATCTGGGTAACGAATACTTTTTTTGATGATAGCAAACCGACGCTGCTGTTAAATTCCCATTTTGATACGGTTAAACCCAATGCCGGCTGGCAGGGCAATCCTTTTGAAGCGGCGGAGAAAGATGGAAAATTAATTGGATTGGGCAGTAATGATGCCGGCGCCTCAGTAGTTTCTTTATTAAGCGCCTTTATTTATTTTAAGGATCGTCAGGATTTAAATCATAACATTATATTTGCCGCTACTGCGGAAGAAGAAACCAGCGGCGCGAATGGCATTACAGCCATTCTGGATGAACTTGGTAAAATTGATCTGGCTATTGTTGGCGAGCCTACGGGCATGGATATGGCCGTCGCTGAAAAGGGTCTTATCGTTATTGACTGTGAAGCAAAAGGCGTGTCCGGCCATGCGGCGAGGGATCTGGGCGTCAATGCAATATTAAAAGCATACGAGGATATTGAATGGTTCAGTAATTATAAATTTGACCGGATTTCCAAATTTTTAGGCCCGGTTAAAATGACCGTTACTATGATTAACGCTGGTTATCAACATAATGTGATTCCGGATCGCTGCACATTTACCGTGGACATTCGTACGACTGATGCCTATACTCACGATGAGATTCTTGAAATTATTAGAAAGAATATCAAGGGTGAAGTTGCCCGCTGCTCTCTGCGGTTGAATCCTTCCAGTATTCCGGAAGACCATTTACTGGTTAAAACCGCATTGGATCTGGATATTAAAACCTATGGTTCGCCGACACTTTCGGATCAGGCCTTAATTCAGACAGCATCCGTAAAAATGGGACCGGGCAAATCGGAGCGGTCACACACTGCGGAAGAGTTTATTTATATCGAAGAATTATACACAGGCATCCGGAAGTACATAGAATTGCTGGAAAATTTTTTAACGAAGTGATGAATTTGAGAGAATTATTCGAAACTAACCAACCCTGGCCCTCCCTGATATCAGGGAGGAAAATCCCGATGAAATCAGGATGGGCGGGTTACTAAAAATGAATCCTAATTTACAAAATTACTTAGTTAACAAATAGTGAATCTCAAATGAGATAAACGCCATGACACAGAAAAAACTATGGGAAAAAGAAATTAACGTTGATCAGCGGATCGAACAGTTTACTGTTGGTAAAGACCGCGAGCTGGATATGCAGCTGGCTTCATTTGATGTGATTGGTTCCATGGCTCATATCCGAATGCTGAATAAAATTGGCTTGCTGAACGATAATGAACTGAGCCTGCTGCAAAAAAATCTGCGAAAAATATATCAATCCATACAGGATTCTCAATTTTCCATTGAGGAAGGCATAGAAGATATTCATTCCCAGGTTGAAATTTTGTTAACAAATGAGTTGGGAGAGATCGGTAAAAAAATCCACGCCGGACGTTCACGTAATGACCAGGTACTGGTCGACTTAAAATTATTTACCAGGGATAAACTATATCAGCTTGTTGAGTTAATTAAAATTCTTTTTAATCGATTGATCGAATTAAGTGAAAAATTTAAGGACATCCTGCTTCCGGGCTATACCCACATGCAGGTAGCTATGCCATCCTCCTTCGGATTGTGGTTCGGCGCCTATGCGGAAAGTCTGGTAGATGATCTGATTCAAATTGAGGCGGCCTATAAGATTGTAAATAAAAATCCTTTAGGATCGGCGGCAGGTTTCGGCTCATCATTTCCGCTGGATCGAAAAACGACTACAGAATTACTGGGATTCGGGGAATTAAATTATAATTCTGTTTACGCCCAAATGAATCGCGGGAAAATGGAAGGCGTCGTAAGTTATGCGATTGCGTCCGTCGCAGCCACTCTGGCAAAATTATCAGCCGATATTATTTTGTATTTGAGTCAGAATTTTAGTTTTATTTCATTTCCGGATCAGTTGACAACCGGATCCAGTATTATGCCGCATAAAAAAAATCCGGATGTGTTTGAAATTATGCGCGCCAAATGCAATCGTATTTTGGCTCTGCCCAACGAAATCTCAATGATTACCAATAATCTGACATCCGGTTATCATCGCGATTTTCAAATGCTGAAAGAAAGTTTTTTGCCCGCATTAACACACATTATCGAATGTACGGGTATGATGCATTTCATGCTTGAACACATTCAAATAAATAAAGATATTTTGTCCGACGCCAAATACAATTATCTGTTCAGTGTCGAAGCGGTTAATAAAAAAGTGATTAAAGGTGTGCCTTTTAGAGAAGCCTATAGGGATATTGGTATTCAAATTGAACAGGGAAATTTTAAACCGGATGTCCAAATTAACCATACCCATGAAGGCAGTATCGGTAACCTGTGCAACAATCAAATAAAAAAAATGTTTAATGAAGTTTTAGAATTATTTAATTTTGATAAATATCAGAAGGCGATTAAGCGTTTACTGGAAGCGTAAGGTATAATTGAACATACAAGGATAATTATGATACATAAACAAGGCCTATACGACCCAAATCATGAACATGACGCATGTGGCATTGGCTTTGTCGCGAACATTAACGGTGAGAAGAATCATTCCATTATTCAGGAAGGTATTACCATCCTGTGTAATCTGGAGCATCGCGGCGCGGTAGGCGGTGATCAGAAAACGGGCGACGGCGCTGGTATGCTGATACAGATTCCTGATAAATTTTTCAGGAAGCAGCTTGATTTTAAACTGCCTGCCGTTGGTGATTATGCGGTTGGATTTTTCTTTTTGCCGTCGGACAAGGATGTTGCAAAAGATGCGCGTAAACAATCAGAAGAAATTATAATAAAAGAGGGCGGCAATGTTTTAGGATGGCGTGAAGTGCCAACCGATCCGAGTTGTCTTGGTGAAATTGCTCAGGCTTCAATGCCGTCTTTCTGGCAGGGATTTGTGGAATTTTCCGGATTTAAAGGCGCTGATCTTGAGAGAAAACTTTACATCGTCCGCCGCTGTCTGGAAAATAATGCCACCGACCAGGGCTGGGCAATGAATGACTATTATATTCCGTCATTCTCATCGCGCATCATTGTGTATAAAGGTATGTTTGTATCTACCCAGTTCAATACATTTTATCCCGATCTTCAGTCTAAAGATTTTATGAGCGCCATGGCTCTTGTACATCAGCGTTACAGCACAAATACCTTCCCATCATGGCCGCTGGCACAGCCATTCCGTATTCTGGCGCATAATGGCGAGATAAATACACTGCGCGGAAATATAAATAAAACAATGGAGCGTGATTCAACCCTTTCATCACCCTTATTTGGTTATGATATTCAGAAAATTTTTCCGATTACACGATCCGATGCCAGTGACTCATCTATTATGGACAATGTGCTTGAGTTATTGGTGATGGGCGGCAGAACGCTGGAGCATTCCATCATGATGATGATACCGGAACCCTTTGGCTCCAAGTATCACATGAGTGAAGATAAGCGGGCTTTTTATGAATATCATTCCGCTATTATGGATCCATGGGATGGTCCGGCTGCCATAATGTTTACCGATGGTACGCGAATTGGCGGCTATCTGGATCGGAATGGACTGCGCCCGGGCCGATATGTAGTTACCAAGAGCGGCAAGGTGATTATGGCTTCGGAAGTTGGTGTGCTGGATATTGATCCCGCCGATGTGCGTGAGAAAGGACGGTTAGCGCCGGGTAAGATTTTTATTGTTGATACCGAACGCAGGCGCGTTATGCGGGATAATGAAATTAAAGCTGCTGTTTCCCGCTGGAAACCCTATCGCCGGTGGCTGGAAGAAAACCGTATTGAGTTAAAAGGTTTGTTTCAGGTACCGGGACCGGTTGGCATTGATGAAAAAACCATGATGACTCGTTTAAGGGCGTTCGGCTATACGCTTGAAGATTTGAAAATGATTATAACGCCCATGGTTCGTAATTCTCAGGAACCGGTTGGTTCAATGGGAAATGATTCGGCCTTAGCTGTGTTATCCGAACGGCCGCAATTATTATATAATTATTTCAAGCAATTATTTGCTCAGGTAACCAATCCGCCCATAGATCCCTATCGCGAAAACCTGGTTATGTCGCTGATGAGTTACACGGGTCGTCAACGGAATTTACTGGATGAGACGCCGGAACATTGCCGGCAATTGAAATTGTATCATCCGATTCTGACCAATGACGATATCGACCGGCTGCGCAGAACAACATTTAAAGGATTCCGTGTATGCACTGTGCCTATGGTGTTTGAAATTTCTGAAAAGAATGCGCTTGAAAAAGGTTTGGATGCGCTGTTTAAAGCAGTTGAAACCCGTATTGATGAAGGTTATTCGATGGTGATCCTGAGCGACAGGGACATCAATCCGGATAAAGCCGCCATTCCGGCGCTGCTGGCGGTTTCACATGTGCATAACCAGTTGGTTAAAGCCGCCAAACGGCATCTAACCAGTCTGGTACTGGAAACCGGTGAAGTGCGTGAAGTGCATCATTTTGCTATGGTACTGTCGTACGGCGCCAGCGGTGTGAATCCTTACCTGGTTTTTGAAAGTATGTTTGAGTTAAGGAAACGTGGATATCTGCCGGAAGATCTTTCAAAGACATCAGCCAATCTTCATTACATAACGGCAGTGAATAAGGGATTGCTTAAAGTTATGTCCAAAATGGGTATTTCTACCATCCGCAGCTACCGGCATTCGCAGACTTATGAGGCCATAGGACTCAATGAGAAATTTGTCGATAAATTTTTTCCCGGCACGGCCAGCCGGATTGGCGGTATCGATATTGATGTCATCGAAAAAGAAGTGATTGAACGGCATAAAAAAGCTTTTGTGCACGATCAGGAGGAATATGAGAGACTGGATTCCGGCGGTTATTATTCCTATCGTCAATCGTCCGAAAAACATCTGTTTACTCCCGAAGCTGTAACACTTTTACAAAAATCTGTTCGCGCAGCGGATTATAACCTATTTAAAAAGTATACCAGTGAAATTAACGATACCAGTAAAAATCTTTGCACTCTGCGCGGCTTATTTAAAATGAAAAAACAAACGCCGGTTTCGATTGATGAGGTTGAGCCGGTTGAATCAATTGTCCAGCGGTTTGTGACTTCAGCCATGTCATTTGGTTCTATCAGTAAAGAAGCGCATGAAACACTGGCTATCGGCATGAACCGCATTGGCGCAAAGAGTAATTCCGGCGAAGGCGGGGAGGATGAAAGCCGTTACATACCGCTGCCTAACGGCGATTCTGCCAAGAGTAAAATTAAGCAGGTTGCCTCAGCGCGGTTTGGCGTAACCAGTCATTACCTGGTTAATTCAGAAGAATTACAGATCAAAATGGCGCAGGGGGCCAAGCCGGGTGAAGGCGGACAATTACCCGGACACAAAGTGGATGAAACCATTGCAAAGGTGCGTCATGCAACGCCCGGTGTGATGTTAATTTCACCGCCGCCACATCACGATATCTACTCGATAGAGGATTTATCACAGCTTATTTATGATTTAAAATGTGCCAATCCGGATGCCCGTGTTTCCGTGAAACTGGTTGCGGAAGTTGGCGTTGGGACCGTGGCGGCCGGTGTGGCTAAGGCAAAAGCGGATATGGTTTTAATCAGCGGCAGCGACGGCGGTACAGGTGCTTCGCCGCTATCATCGATCAAACATGCCGGTTCAAGCTGGGAAATCGGTCTGGCTGAAACGCAGCAGGTTCTGGTGATGAATAAATTGCGCGATAAAATCCGCATTCAGGTGGATGGCCAGTTAAAAACAGGCCGCGATGTGGTGATCGGGGCATTGCTTGGCGCGGAAGAATTTGGTTTTGGGACAACTTCGCTGGTCGCACTCGGCTGCATCATGATGCGTAAATGTCATCTGAACACCTGTCCGGTTGGCGTTGCCACTCAGAATCCTGAACTTAGAAAACGTTTCCGGGGTCAGCCTGAACACATTATCAACTTTATGTACTTTATTGCACGCGAGGTACGCGAGATAATGGCAGAACTTGGTTTTACAAAATTTGATGATATGGTTGGCCGTAAAGACCTGATTGAAATTGAACAGGCGGTTAATCATTATAAAGCGAAAGGATTGGATTTTTCAAAAATATTGTACCAGGCGCCGGATATCAAAGATTTTAGTGGATGCTGTGTCGGCTCCCAGCCACGGGATATTTCTCTGAATCTCGATTATGAAATCATCAAACAAGCCAAACCGGCTCTTGAAGAGCAAAAAAAAGTAAAGATTAAACAAAAAATTCGTAATTACAACCGGACGATCGGGGCGACACTCAGCGCGGCCGTCTCAAAAAAATATGGCGCTAAGGGACTTAAGGAAAACACCATCCATGTAAAATTTGTGGGTTCGGCGGGTCAGAGTTTTGCCGCCTTTTTAGCTGCCGGTATTACATTTGAGCTGGAAGGGGATGCCAACGATTATTTTGGGAAAGGACTATCCGGTGGAAGGTTAATTATCTATCCACCGAAAGAAAGCACATTTTTACCTCACAATAATATCATCACCGGAAATGTTAATTTGTTTGGCGCAACCAGCGGAGAAGCTTATATCAATGGTATGGCCGGTGAACGTTTCTGTGTGAGAAACAGCGGCGCTACCGCCGTGGTCGAAGGCGTTGGTGATCATGGCTGTGAATATATGACCGGCGGCCGGGTGATTGTGCTCGGTAAAACGGGCATTAATTTTGCCGCAGGAATGAGCGGCGGGATTGCTTACGTCCTTGATGAAAATCAGTTATTTGATACGCACTGCAACCTGGAAATGGTTGATATAGAACCGTTGGATCAAAATGGCGACACCGAATTTTTAAAGACCTATATCCAAAAACATAGAAAGTTAACAGATAGTAAACAGGCAAAACGAATCCTGGAAAACTGGGAAGATATGCTGCCATACTTTGTCAAGGTGATGCCGGTTGAATATCGCCGGGCGCTTGAACGCATTCAGAGACAGGAAATGAAACATACGGACATGGTTGAGATGACAGAGGAGGTATTTGTATAATGGGTAAAGTTACGGGATTCCTGGAATATCAACGTAAAAAACCTACGGAAGAATCTGTAAAAACACGAATAAAACATTACCGGGAATTTGCCCGGTCACTGGATGAAGCTGACCTTGCCGATCAGGGCGCCCGTTGCATGGATTGCGGTATTCCATTTTGCCATTCTTCATTTGGTTGTCCTGTGCTCAATTTAATTCCCGAATGGAATGATTTTGTTTATCGTAAACAGTGGCAGGAAGCTTTTGAACGTCTGGAAGCCACCAATAATTTTCCGGAAATTACCGGCCGTGTGTGTCCGGCTCCATGTGAGTCCGCCTGCACATTATCGATTAATGACAGCCCGGTAACAATTAAACAAATTGAGTTGCAGATTATTGAAAGAGCCTTTAAAGAAGGCTGGGTAATTCCGTATCCGCCAACGGTTGAAACCGGTAAAAGTGTGGCAATTATCGGATCGGGTCCGGCCGGGCTTGCCGCCGCGCAGCAACTGCGAAGGAAGGGTCACCAGGTAACCATATTTGAAAAATCACCTAAAATTGGCGGATTACTGCGCTATGGCATACCTGATTTTAAGCTGGAAAAATGGGTGCTGGACCGTCGTCTGGATCAATTGACCGCTGAGGGCGTCAATTTTAATACGGATGTTGAAATTGGAGAAGACTTGTCTGCCCGCTATTTACAAAAGTCATTTGATGTTATTATTATTACCACGGGAGCCGGGCAGCCGCGGAACCTGGAAATCCCGGGTCGTGAATTGGATGGAATCTATTTTGCCATGGATTTTTTAACTAAAAATAATTTATACATGGATGGATTGATTCAATCGGCTGAAGTCATTTCGGCCAAAAATAAAAATGTAATTGTCATTGGCGGCGGCGATACCGGATCCGATTGTGTCGGCACAGCCAACCGGCACGGTGCCAAAAGTGTAACTCAGTTCGAAATATTACCGCAGCCGAGGGAATGGAAAGAATCATGGAATCCGGAATGGCCGTATTGGCCAAATATTCTGCGTACATCCAGCTCGCATGAAGAAGGCTGTGAGCGTGATTGGAGTATTCTGACAAAATCGTTTTTAGGCGAGAATGGTCAGGTGCGATCGGCCGAATTTTGTCGGATTGATTGGAAAACGGATTCTGATGGCAGACAAACATTGAATGAAATTCCAAATTCCGAATTTAAACTGGATGTGGATCTGGTTTTACTGGCAACCGGATTTGTGCATGTTGAACACAATAAGCTGCTTAAAGATTTGGATCTGAAATTTGATGACCGCAATAATATTCGGATCGACAGCAATTATATGACTTCGGTGGATGGCGTATTTGCCGCGGGCGATGCACAGACAGGGGCTTCATTAATTGTACGGGCGATATACCATGGCCGGCAGGCAGCGAAGTCGGTTGATGCGTATCTGAAGCGGTAGGCAATGGCAGTAGCAGGAGACAGTTAGCAGTTTACAGTATGCAGTTGGCAGTATGCAGTTGGCAGTATGCAGTTGGCAGTATGCAGGATTTAGTTCCAAAACTATTTTTATTCTTGTGCAAGTATCCAGTATCCAGTGACTAGTAACTCAATAACAAAGTAACCATAAACCAAATTGGAAAATAAAAAATGGACTCAAAATTAAAATTAACAATTATCGGCGCGGGCAATATAGGACTGGCCATTGCCGGCGGTTTAACCCGGGCAAAATTATTTGAAAGCAAAAATATTATTTTGGCCCGCCGTAAACTGGAACGCATCAGCGAGTATGCAGAAAAAGGATTCGTACTTGAAAGGAATAATGTAAAGGCAGTAAAACAATCAGATATCATCATTCTGGCTGTAGAGCCGCAGCAGGTGAATCCTGTACTGGATGAAATTAAAGACGCACTGAATAGCCAAAAACATTCTTTTATTTCAGTCGTGACCGGATTAACCATCAGGCAAATTCATAAACGGGTTGGCGATGATATCGATGTTGTGCGTGCTATGCCTAATACGGCTATTGCTATTAATGAGTCGATGACCTGTCTGGCTTCCGCTAATGGCTCCAGTAAAGCAATGAAACACGCTCTGGAAATTTTTTCTACAGTAGGCAAAGCGATGTCAATTGATGAAGATCAGATGAGCGCAGCTACAGCGTTGGGCGCCTGTGGTATTGCCTTTTTTCTTCGGACGATCCGTGCCGCTTCGCAAGGGGGCATCGAAATTGGTTTTCATGCGGATAAAGCCTTACAGATTGCCGCACAGACCGCCAAAGGCGCCGCTACTTTATTGCTGGTGAATGAACGTCATCCGGAATATGAAATTGACAAGGTAACCACGCCGCGCGGTGTAACTATATCCGGATTAAACCAAATGGAACATGAAGGATTAAGTTCGGCGATGATTAAGGGGATTGTCACGTCAGCAACTAAAGCGGCAAAACTTTATTCAACAGAGAATGAGTAAGATTTATTTCGGGTTATTTTAAGCCAGATGAAATAAAAAGGTATTCCGCAGCAGACGGTTAAAATGGCAGCAGTTGATTCCATTGGCTGGGTGATGTAGGTTATAATCATCAGAAAGAAGGTGGTTACAAGAAAAAATATGGGAGTGACCGGATATCCCCAAACCTTAACGGCATTTTCTTCTCCAATTTTTGTTTTACGTGTCAGAAAGATACCATAAACAGCCAGCCAGGTAAAAATACTCAAAGCGAAACTGATATAAATAATCAATTGTTCAAACGTGCCAATAATTACCATTGAAATAGCAATAAAACCCTGTATCATAATCGATCGTCCCGGTACGCGGTGTCTGGGATGCACTTTGGATGCAAAATTAAAAAATAAGCGGTCACGGGCCATGGCATAGTAAACTCTCGGGCCAATTAAAATAAATGCACTCAGGGATGATAATAGAGCAATACCAATCAATAAGGCTAAAATATCGCCAATCCACGGACCGTATATTTTAACGGCGGCGAGCTGAACAACGGCAATGACACCTTTCATTTCTTCAAAATTAACGGCATCGACGATAAAGAGATTTAATAGTACATACAAGACTATCACGATAAGCGTGCCGAAGATTAATGATTTGGGAAGCGCTTTACGCGGATTCTTTAATTCGCCGGCAATATAGGCGCTGGCATTCCAGCCGCTGTACGAAAACATTACCAGCATCATGGCCACACCAATACCCATAATACCAGTGTCATGATTTGGTATATTGAACCTTAATTCTGAAAATTCATTTATCCCATTTCCCATACCCATACCTGCCAGCCCAAGGATGATGATTATTTTTAAGGCTGTAAGAACATTTTGCGTTCCGGAACCAACCCGCACGCCCAAATAATGGATCAGAGTAAAAACTATAATAATAATAATGGCCGTGATCTTTTTATAGACAATCAAATCCATCCCATCACCGGTTATCGGCTGAATTTCCAAACCGCTAAACATATACTCAGAAAAACTTAGAGCAGAGGCGGCAATCGGGGCAGAAAAGCCTACCAGCAAGCTGGTCCATCCGGTTAAAAAACCAAGCAAAGGATGATATAATTTTTTTAAATATAGATATTCCCCGCCTTCCTCCGGCATGCGTGTAGATAGTTCCATATAGCACAGGGCGCCGCTTAATGCAATGATACCTCCAAATAACCAGCAGAGAATAATCCATCCGGAACCGGGCAGATGTGAAGCCATAATTCCGGAAGTAGTAAAAATACCCGTGCCAATCATATTGGCCACTACAATGCTGGTGGCTGTAAACGTGCCGAGCTTCCGTAATACATTTATTTTCTGAACAGAATTTTCCAATGGATTGATTTCCAAACCGGTTGTTTAATAACAGTAATATGAAAGCAATCTACGAAATCAAAGGGAAAGTATAAAGTGATTTAAGTATTGATATAGTTATCAATTAAAACAAAAAGAATAGCAGCGGAGTAAATAAAATCAGTTTTAAAAATTTAGGCGACCTGCCTTAGGCGCATAAAAATGCTGTACGCTTTATCTGATGTCAGAATATGGTTAATCGTCCATTTGCGTATAAAATCACCTGTGCTTATGGATATCGGAAATGGATTATTATCTATTTTATTTCGAATGTCAAGTAACTCATTAATAAAATATTTATGTGTATGTTTATGTGAATAAAGTCCGGGATATTCATTTTGATGCATTAATCCTTCTTCATGCTCAAAATGATCACGGCATGATTGAATCAATTCATCTAAAATATATTTTGTTTTAAGTTTACCAAATCCCTTAAGTATGCAATTAATATAATTATTAATTATACCAAAAATTTCCTTATGCTGATTGTCGATACTTTCAATATTCATTGAATATCGTGTACGCCAGGAGATAACACTCTTGACATAATCCTTTTTGGGTGAATTAAAGATATCCATAATATTTTGAACCAGACCAAATGGTCTGTTTTCTTTTTGAATTATAGCACTCACTCCCGCAGACATCTTATGCTCCTTTATGTAGTGTCATCAGTTTATGCTGATATTTTTATTTAATTAGCAGCTACTTATTAAGCCAATTAACCCGCTTAATACTATATGTCGGCTTTATTGAGATAGATTTAAGTTTTAAAAAAGAGAATAAAATTAACTGGTCACAATTCATACAGTTATTACAGGCAATCGAATGTGAATCAGAATCCATCCGGTCTTAATTTTTGTATGAATGAAGCTTCGATCCAGTAAATATCGGGATTGCCATTTTCGGGTGAATTCGCTAAATGTTTCAGGTCATTCATCGTTATTATGTCGTGATTGGTGACTAAAGAAGTATCCACATTGCTGGACATAAAGAATAAATACTTGCCATCGGGTGAGATGGATGCTGAGTATTCCCAGCGGCTTTTTGTGTTGATTTTATTTCCGAGATTTATGGGCTCTGACCATTGATCCTCTTTATTATGGAAACTGACATAATAATCGGTTGCGCCATAACTATCCTGCATTCCAAAAATCGGGATGATTATAAAGCTTTCATCCGGGGAAATCCATGCATTAAAACGCGAACGGCCGGCGTTGATTTGTTCCGGCAGTAATCCCGGCTCCGAATAGTTATCATCGATAAACCGTGATCGGTAAATATAACTGATACCTGTTATATTATCATCTCTGGTGAAATACAAAGTGCCGTCATTAGTAACGGATGGAAAAAATTCCGGCGCATCTGTATTGATAACTGTACCCAAATTTTGTCGCTGGCCCCATGTACCGTCTTTACGCTCAACAAACCAGATATCGGAATTATGCTCTTTTCCCAGAGAATCCGGATGATTGGAAGCGAAAAAAAGTTTTTGGCCATCCGCGGAAAAACAAGGCTCGATGGTAAAGTACCTCAAGTCTCGCGCAAACGGGGCAATTTGCGGTTCTGTCCACTCATTGTTTATTTGGCGGGTGAATAGGGTGGTCATGTAGGTGTTGCTGCCAATATTTACGCAAAAATATATTTCATCGCCAGCGGGGGAAATGGCCATATCACGGGTGTGCAGACCGATTGTAATAAATCCGGGAGCAAATAATCTGGCAATGGTATCCGGCGGCGTTTCACCTAAGTAGGGTCCTACTCTCTTTTTGGTCAGATCAACTTCATTACATAAATTAATAAGAAGTGAAAAAATAAGAACTAAAAAAATATATGTATATTTTAACATGCCGAATCCCCTATTATTTTTCAGCAATTTAATAAATATTAAGGCGCTATGACATAAATAATGTCGCAAGCCAGAAATGTGTAAATTTTCTCTAATTTATAGTCCGACTCCTTTATCAGTTCGATCACTTTAGCCTTCTTTAAAAAATGATTGTATTCATGGCCGTATCGTTCCGGATCTCTTTCGACAATCACCACTGGTGTGTTAGGCTTAATGCGGTTGCGTAAATTTTTCAAATACTTAACGGGTTCTTTAAAATGATGGAATGTATAAACCATAAAGATCATATCTACAGAATCCCTCGGAAATAATGAATCATTTTCTTCGCCTAAAATTGTGGTGATTGTTTTTATATTGCGTTTTTTGCATTGTCTGTTGATATAATCCAATTTAGACTGAACAATATCATTGGCAAAAATATGTCCGGATGGGCCAACCCGATCAACCAATTTGAAAGTAAAGTAACCGTTGCCGGCTCCAATCTCACCAATACTCATTCCCTGTTTGATGCCTGCGGAATCCATAATGGCATCCGGTTTTTGCCAGTTGTCCCTTGCTTGGGCCGTTAAAAGAATAGGAATTATTAAAATAAAAATGCAGTATTTTGAACGATGCATATCAATTCCTTTATTATACAAGATATTGGAGAGAATTTGGATATAAAGTCACTACGAATAAAATAGCAAATGTTTTCATATAAAAGAAATTATATCCTTGCCATGCCTGAATACATGGTTAGGACAGTAACTGTAATAATAAAAAACCGGTTAATATTTTCATATTTACTAACCGGTCTAAAAAAATGACTACATACCTGGAATAAATTTAGCGGCCAGCGAACTAAATCCAACAGCAACAACAATCCAGATAATCCAGAGTGTTAATATCGGAGCAACTGCTTTTTGTATCGTGGTTTTATACATAACAGACAGACCAATGACCCATAGAATTAGCTGCCAGATAATAAACAAATCAAACCGGCTTAGCAGATGATGCAGCCAGGTTTTCGATTCACCAATAGGAACCGCAGGTAATAGAATAGATAAATCCATAGTAACGCCGGCCATGGTTCCTTTTTGAACTGCTAAGAATGTTGTTAATAATAAGCTTAAAATCCCAACCAGACCAGTCCACATCACCATAGAAAATATTTTTTTAAAGCCGACTTCCTGATTGCCAATCATTAAATTTGCCGCTAATAAAACAAAGGCTGCAATCAGAGCATTTAGCCCGAGCATAAAAATTGGACCAACGATAAATCCGGCATAGCGGAACGGACTATTTATCTGGGCCTGCGCCTGTTCCAATTGTTGTTCAGTTAAATCTCTCGATTTAAGCGCCTCCATTTGATCGCTTAACTGAATATCAAGGGTCATAAACATCATAAATAAGAAAAAGACCAAAAAAATTATAAAAGGGACAAGCCATGTTGGTTTTTCGTCAATGGCTTCTAACGCTTCCCTTGGAGAAACAAAGATATTTATGATCTTGTTCATGATGCTCATCGGTTTTTTTACTTCTTCACTTTCCATAAAAGCCTCCTCTTTACATGATTGTATCTGACGTTTTGATGATTAGATTACGAAATTGGGAAAATCTTACAATTTATTCGCAGGCCCAATTCGTCTGTTTATATTATTTATATTTAAAATTATTCAAAATTACATTACGCGACACAATTCAACTATATCAAATAATTTATCTACTTTAATTCTTTTTTTTATTGATTGTATTAAACAGGCCGGTAAAATTT
>JAFGKZ010000079.1 GCA_016928315.1 Calditrichaceae bacterium | reverse complement strand
ATGGCATAAGTAGTAAAACGATCACCTGTAGATATATTAACTACATCAAGCCTTTCATAAGGTAAAATGCCTGCAGCATCCATCAAATTCTGGTCTATTGTTAAACTGCCCTCATAATTAAGATGAGCGTCGGTTATGGTTGCTCTGTGTATTTTTGATTTAAAAAATTTTCTTTTCATGGTAAATTCAGATAATTTTAATCCTCAATATAATCACATTTTATGCAATTAAAACAAGAAACGTGGCGAATTTATAAAATAATCCTTCTTTTATCAAACAAAAGATTCTTATCGTGATTGATATGTTCGGATAAACTTTTAATGTCTAAAGAAAATACTTATGAAAATATGAATATTTCATAGAACAAATCAGTGTATAAATGAATAGGACAGTAAAAGTTGGCTTAAAAGATTAAGTGCAGATTGAATGCATAAGTATTAAACACTTTTCTGAGATAAATAATCTTAAACTTTCGATCGATAATTTCCCTTGCACTTTTTAGGGTGAATATTTAACTTCGTGACTTTGATTGCATATAAGTTATTCATAGATATTAAGAAAGGATGAAAAATGAGTTATATTGAAGATGTATACGCTCGCGAAGTGCTTGATTCCCGGGGTAATCCGACTATTGAAGTCGAAGTAATCCTGGAAGACGGTTCATTCGGGATGGCCGCTGTACCTTCCGGCGCATCAACCGGTGAACACGAGGCTGTAGAGCTTCGCGATGGCGATAAAGAACGTTATCTTGGTAAAGGCGTCTTGAAAGCTGTCCAGAATGTTAATGAAATTATTGCCAACGAAATAATTGGTCTGGATGCAACTGAACAGCCATATATCGATAAAGTTATGATTGAACTGGATGGAACACCCAATAAATCCAAACTTGGCGCTAATGCCATTCTCGGTGTTTCTATGGCCGTTGCCAAAGCCGCTGCCGAATCTATCGGGCTGCCGCTGTATCAGTATCTTGGCGGTGTAAATGCCAAAGTATTGCCCGTTCCAATGATGAATATCTTAAACGGCGGCCAGCATGCTGATAATAATGTTGATATTCAGGAATTTATGATTGCTCCCGCCGGTGCAGCTGAATTCAGTGAAGCGCTGCGTATGGGGGCTGAAATTTTTCATAACCTGAAAAAGGTTTTGAGTAAAAAAGGATTAAATACTGCCGTTGGTGATGAAGGTGGTTTTGCACCGGATTTAAAGTCCAACGAAGAAGCGCTTCAGGTTATTTTAGAAGCTATCCAACAAGCCGGTTATAAAGCCGGTAAAGATGTATGGATTTGCCTTGATCCAGCAAGCAGTTCGTTTTATGACAAAGAAAAAGGATTGTATATTCTTTCATCTGAAAACAAAGAATTGACCAGTGAAGAAATGGTCGATTACTACGAAAATTGGGTTAAAAATTACCCGATTATTTCTATTGAAGATGGACTCGATGAAAATGATTGGGATGGTTGGAAGATAATGACTAAACGTTTAGGCAATAAAATTCAGTTGGTTGGAGATGATTTATTTGTAACCAATACCGAAAAGCTTAGCCGTGGAATTGCAGAAGGCGTTTGTAATTCTATCCTTATCAAACTAAACCAGATTGGTACAATAACCGAAACTCTGGATACAATTGAAATGGCCCATAAAGCCGGGTATACTACGGTTATCTCGCACCGTTCCGGCGAAACTGAAGACAGCACGATTGCCGATTTGGCCGTTGCCACCAATGCAGGACAAATTAAAACCGGATCCGCTTCGCGCAGTGATCGTATTTCAAAATACAATCAACTGTTACGAATTGAAGATATGCTGGCTGAATCCGGACGGTTTTTAGGAAAAGCCGTTTATAAAAAATAAACCTAATCATCGGCAGGATTTAATATCCTGCCGATTTTTTATATGCCCGTTAAAAAAAAAAGAAATCCAGCTGCAAGAAAGCAAATAAAACTTGATAAAAAACATGTCAGGTATGTTGCCGTTACCGCTGTGGTCATTGTTCTTCTAATCATTTATTTTACAGGCCCACGCGGCACCATCCGTTTATGGCGTGTGATGGATAAAAAACAGAACCTGGAAAATGAGATTCAGGAACTGGAAACAACCAAAGTTGAGCTGGATAGTATTAAAAATCGTCTTGAGAATGATCCTGAATATCTGGAAAAGATCGCCCGCGAAGAGTATAATATGAAAAAGGAAGGAGAAAAAGTAATTAAGATTGAGACTGATTCTGAATAATTTCAATAATGGATTAAAATTGTTACTTTTTCCTAAATTTCCAAAAAGTTTATTTTTACTTCTTATTTATTTATTGTCCTCACATTTATTCAGCCAGTTTAATTACTCAAAATCTGATTCCAATTACTATCAAAGTGTTTTTTATAAACAACTTACCACCTGGAGCTGGCAGAGCAATATAAATCTTTCATACATCCAATTGAATCACTGGAACTGGTCCTTAAAAGAACAATATCATAGTAGTTTATTAACGCCTGCTGAAGGCCAGGAACAATGGAAAGATGAAAACAACGCAAGAGGGATCCTATTTTATAACAAGCCAGCCTGGGATTATGGGTTTTATTTAAGAAGCTGGTACCAAAACGATGAACAGTCATCCTCTGACAATGAGTTTGGCAATCAGGTATTGGGTTTATTTTCTACCTATAGGCATCATAAATCCTTAAAATTCACGCCTTATGCAGGCATGCAGCAATCAAAAAACAGAAAATATGTTGACTGGGGATTGGATATTGGTTTAGAAGGTAAAGTAAACCGATTCAAACTGGGCGATTATCATTTATCCACACAATTCGATTCGGATTTTGACCTTTATGACAAACGCCAAAACTTTGCGAATGATATCTATTTTGGGGCAAGTACTAATTTTAATGAATATACCGGCGATTCCTTAGCCATCTCATTTTCTATCAATCAGAAACAATATTATGACAATAATCCAAATCAGAAAAAGATAATTGATGTAAATATCGTTGACCGAAACATAAGGAACTTTTTATTTTACAATCTATCTCCCGTCAATCGTATATTACTGGTCACTCAACTAAAATCAATTCAGTTAGACTTTGTAGCAGACAGAAAAATTTTCCTGATTGATAACGAGTTAAAATTTAATCATTTTGGCTCAAAACTATTCTATTATCTTAGCTTACGAACTAATGATCAGACGCAGGATAATTCAAATATTATTACAAATAACCGGACCCGGCAAACTATTATGACATTTGAATCTGATTATCGCATTGATGCACGCAAAAAGATTGAATTTGATATGACTTATTCAAAATTTCAATATGATACGCCAGAGAAAAATACTGAAGATCGCGATGAGCAGCGTTTTATAATCGACCTCGGATATGATCAAATTTTAAGTGAATATCTCTCGATGAAGTGGACATTATACACATACTTTTTTCATAAAATATACTTATCTTCCGAGCAAAGCCAGAATAATAATTGGAATCGTATCATAGCGCTCAATCCAAAAATTAATTATCAGTACGGAAGGATCAGAAACCGGTTTGATACAGAAATACTGGCAAACTATACCGTTTATGATTTTGAAGAGTTGTTTACCAAAACACGCAGCTATGTTTTTCGAAAATATTCTCTATCCGATTCTTTAATTTATCAGATATACGGGAAAATAAATGGGGGATTTTATACACGTATTGAATTGGAAGATAAGGGTCATTTTTTTCAGACTCAATGGCAGCAGCAAATTGTTCAATCATATCATTCTGATTTTTACAATATTTTTATCGAAAATGAAAATTTTATCGGATTTAATTTTCGATTTGGATACACTTATTATGACCGTATCGAATGGCGCCATCTTCCCAAAAAACAGCGAAACCGCATTATAATCAATAAAGGTCCTTATATTAGTATTCGGTTTCATATCACCAATAGAATATATTTTGCCGTATATGCTTCCCTGTCAAATCTGGACGATTCGGCTATCGGCGCCACGAATTACTCCTCCGGTAAATTGCGTTTAGATTACTTTTTTTAATTATATTGAATTTTTTTTACCGAATTTCCGTTAAAAGTTGTAATACTAATTGTTGATTTATCTTGAATGAATGTCAGCAGAGAACAGCTTTTCCCTTGATATAAATTCAGACTGTTTATAAATTGAAAATGTCTTTTTTTTTAGGAGCAACTGCATGCAAAGTAAAATTTTTAGTTTGTTTATTATATTTTTCCTGATAATGACTTATACTGAAAGTTATCCTGTAATTACATCCAGTTTTCCGGATATTCAAATAATATCAAGCGATCAGAACTCATTAATTTTTGAATGGCAGCCACAAGGCCTCTCAATTGAATCCAGCATATTGGAAAATCAGACATATAAAGTACTGTCCTTTCATTACGGTGAAGTTGTTTCAGATATCGGTGCCGTTAATATCCCGTGGCGTATTTTAAAGATAGGGGTTCCAGAAGAAGGCATACAATCGGTACATATTACAAATCTGCAAAGTCAATCATACTCAAATATTAAAGTGATGCCTGTTCCCCATCCTTACAAAGACAGTAAAGGATTAACCAATTATTCATATCAGATTAATCAATTGAAATATGCTGAGTCTGCTCTGCAATCAAGATTAGTATATCAATTACTGGATTCTGATAAATTTAGAGATTTTAATACGCAAAAACTAATGCTTACCCCATTCAGCTATGATGCAGATAAGCAAAATCTTACTGTGCACTCCAGAATCCGAGTTCAAATAAATTTTGCTAAATCAAGCGTTTCTGTTATTTATAAAGAACGCAGTAAATTTGATACCTACTATAAAGATTTTATTCTTAATTTTGATACGGCCAAAAACTGGCAAATTTCGCAGCATCGCTTAAGCAAGTTAAGCCGGGTGGCATCTTTACCTCCAGGACCCTTTTATCAAACACCTGTAACTGAGGATGGATTATATAAAATAACAGCTTCAACTGTTGAAAATAGTGATATTTCGCTGGATAACATCAGCATCAATTCTATTCAGATGTTTAATAATGGCGGACATATGCTGAGTTATAGAGTCACTGATGAAAATTATAATCCACCCCATACACTGGAAATCCCTATCTTTGTCTCAGATCAAAATAATAATAATCTTTTTGATGGCGCTGATTATATCCTGTTTTATGGCAAAGCTTTAAACAGTTGGTATTACAATTATACAGCAAGGCAATTTCAATATCAAACACATCCCTACGATACAAAAAATAACTACCTGATCACTTTTTCCGGAATGAATGGGAAAAGGATGATCGTCGAATCCCTTGAAAACATTCCTGGAGCGCCTGCAGCAGAATTCCACACGAAAAAATATCATTTTGAGGAAGATAAATATAATTTACTGGCCTCCGGCCCGGACTGGTATGGCAACCGTTTTTTTGGCATCTCCGGCAGTTATTCCAAAACAATGACAATTAATTCATTTAATGATAATTATAATACATCTGAAATCCACGTAAAATTTAAAGGTGGTTCAAAAATAGAATACAACCCATCTGATAAAGATACTTATCGATATTACTTTACGCTTTATTTGAACAATCACTTGTTATTAAATCGCGTAAATTTTACCGACTACTCATATAAAATATATTCTGTAAACCTCTCCGATCCTTCCTATCTGCTTGAAGGACAAAATATTTTCAATATTCAATATGAAGGTAATCTGGATGCTTGCCAGGCCTATTTAGACTGGATTGAAATTTTACATCCTGCAAATTTTAACGCTTCTAATAATTATTTAAATGTTTACAGTCATTATTATGATGATCGCAATTACACCATCACTAATTTATCTGGAAATGATTTTAATATTTTTGATGTAACCAATCCTGCTGAACCTAAAATTTTAGCACAAAATTTGGTCAGTCAAAATGGACAGATTTCATTTGGCATTCCTGCGGATACGCATCTTAAAAATATACTCATCGCAGATTTAAACTCATCAGAAATAATAAAAGTTGAATCTCTTGAATCCTTTAGTACAAAACAAGATTTACTAAATCAAAATAACCAGGCAGATTTTATTATCATTACCCATAAAACTTTTATTCCCTATGCTGAAGAAATTGCCCAGTTAAGAGATCACCTTTCGACAAAAATTGTTACAATGGAAGATATATATTTCAATTTCAACAGCGCCGTTAAGGATCCTACGGCCATAAGAAATTTTCTGAGATATGCCTATTATAACTGGCAGGATGATAAAGTTGCTTATGTGCTTTTATTTGGCGATGGGCATTATGATTACCGAAATATAGTGTTAGATGATACCATGCGTGTACCGCCTTTTGAAATTTATGATGAAACTGAAATTGACAGCCGTACCAGTGATAATTATTATGTTGATTTTGATTATTCAGGCAACACTTCCTTCACATCAATTTCCCCCAAATTAGCCATTGGCCGCTTACCGATGGAGAGCAGACTGGATGCGGATATTATGATTGACAAACTTAAAAATTATGAATACGATTCTATTAAAAACGGCTGGCAGGCAACAATCAGCATGGTTGGCGATGATGAAAAAACAACTTCCACCAATAATGAATGGGTCCATCAACGCCAATCAGAGGAAATTGCAAATTTAAGTGCACTTTCCAGGTTTATCATAAAAAAAATATATTTATCCGCATATGAATCGGTCCCTGGTGGATTTGGGACAATTAAACCGAAAGCAAATCGGGAATTAATTGACGTTATCAATCAGGGCGCTTTAATTGTTAATTATATTGGCCATGGTTCACCAAGACAATGGGCACACGAGTCCGTATTTAACATGAGCCGCGACTTAAACAGGATTAATAATGCCGGGAAATTGCCATTTATTGTGGCTGCTACCTGTGATTTTGGTAAATATGATGATCCGATTGATTATAGTTTTACTGAAGCGCTTATATGGAAAAAAAATGCCGGGGCTATAGGTCTACTTGATGCGGTTCGGTTGGTTTATTCTAATTTAAATTCAGAATTTACTAAACGGTTTTATCAGCATCTTTTTCCAATTGGACAGCCATCACGTCCCCTGGGCATAGCTAAATTTTTAGCCACCGAAGCAAATATTAATGATCAGAAATATCATTTATTTGCGGATCCTACTATGCTGCTGGCAGATCCGAAATTGCAAATAAAAATCACTTCCATAATGCCATCGGATACACTGAAAGCTTTAAATGAAGTAGAAGTTAAGGCGGATATTCAAGTTGAAGAATCCGTTAATTCAAATTTTAACGGCGGCGCTGTGTTAATTGTTAACGACGCCATATATGATTCTGTCAATACAGGTGGCAGCATTTATTACACGCTGCCAGGTCCATCATTATTCAAAGGTGAAGTTTCAGTAATTGAGGGTAAATTAACAGGTAAATTTATTGTACCTAAATCCATTCGTTTTGAAGATCAAAACACCGGCAGATTGACCATTTATGCCTGGGATGATGAAAATGCTTTAAGCGCCCTGGGTAACAACAAAAATCTGTTATTCCTTGGTTCCACTAATATTGAAGATTCAGAAGGCCCCGCCATTGATATTTATTTTGAAGGACAGGAAAATTTTAACGATGGTGATTTAATTCCAAATCAACCGGTTATGATTGCAGAGATTTCCGATGAAAATGGAATTAACATGACTGGTGAAACCGGGCATATTATTTCTATAAAAATTGATGATAATGCTCCTGAAGATATTTCCGGTTATTTCTTCTATGAAAAAGATAGTTATACTGAAGGGTATATCCGCTATCCAATGGATAAACTTAATCCGGGAATTCATACATTAAAACTAACCACATTTGATAATGTAAACAATCCCACCGAACATATCGCTAATTTTAAAGTTGCCGCAAAAGAAGGTCTCGTATTGATGAATGTGGTGAATTACCCGAATCCTTTCCGGGCCAGATCGGAGATAACTAAATTTACATTTGAGTATCAAACTCAGGATAACATGGATGCTGAAGTTAAAATTAAAATATATACGATTGCAGGACGATTGATTCAGACAATTGAAGGTAATTATGTCGCAGGCGCCGGATATGAAGAGATAGAATGGGATGGCCGGGATCGTGATGGAGACCATATTGCCAATGGCGTATATTTATATAAACTTATTCTTGATGACGGAAAGAAAAAGAAGGAAGTTATTGAAAAATTAATGATAATGAATTAAAGAATTCATAACAAAATTTTCTTTTTTTATCCTTCAGGATATTAAATCTTATATATGCTTAAAATCTTAAGTTAAAATTGAATAAATGTTTATTGATACATTAAATCAGATTAGAAAAAATGTTTCTAAGTTAATAACGCATACGCCCTGTATGCTTTTTGCCGAGATCATTCTAACCTTAAAATGTTCGCAGCGTTGTCTTCAGTGCAATATACCTGAACGAGGAGCTTTGCCAGAATCTACAATGAAGTCAGATGATTTTTGCAGAATTATAAATACTCTGCATAATTATGGGACGCATGGTATCGTTCTTTCTGGTGGTGAACCTTTGATGCATCCCGATTTTTTTGATCTTTTGGAATATACTCTTAATAAAAAATTTACCTATCTTCATATTTTATCAAACTTATTTATACCTAAACTTAAAGCATTGAAACTGGCTGATTTAATCGCTAAGAACGGCATGGGAATTACGACCTCTTTTGATGGATTAGGTCCTGTAGCTGATAAAATTCGCGGCGGTAAAAATGTTGAAAAGATCACAGTACAAAATATGGAATTTATCAACGAAGCTGGTAAGAAATATGGAAAATCGATTAAAGGTTCAGCCAATATTGTCATCAGCCAGCTTAACCTGCATCAGGTGCCGCAAATAATCGATCTGCTTACTGATTTAGAATGGATGATTAACATAGACTTGTACCGTAATTCATCGGTGAATCATAATCAGGTTGATGAAATGGTCATAACAGATCTTGATAAATTGCAGGAAGTTCTAAATTATACACTAAACTCAAATGCGGTTGTTACGCCATCCTGGCTTCTAAAGGGGTATATTCCCTATCTAAAGAATGATTTTCATAAGCAATGTCCTTACATAAGCACACCCAGTCTGGGCAGTAAATTCTTTATTCAACCAAATGGTGATGTAAAAGTGTGTATCGGCAAACCGGTTGGAAATATTCTGTCGGATAAACCTGATGATATTTTCAAATCGCAACAGTGGCAAAGGAAAAAGGAAGAGTTTAAATCATGTCCAGGATGCTGGAATACTTGTTATACACCGTCAGCACGCCTATCGAATTATTTAAATATTAAGGAAATATCGAATATATTAAAAGTTTTAAAAATCTGATTTAATTTTAATTTCTTTTAATTGCCTGTAACCTTAAAAATATCCCCTATATCCAAGAACTGAAATTTGTGAGATTTCATTTTTGTTTTAAAACCAACTCTTTTACAAAAAAAGGCGCACGCGGCGCCTTTAAATAAGCTGTATATGAATTATAAATTTAATTCTATAGTGAAGAACCAGTAATAATAAAAACAGCCTTATTGTTTGGACCGGTAGTACTTATAGTAACTATGGCCGATGCTGGTTCAATTTCATCAATCTTTGAATCTATTATTGCAAATGAATAATAGGTACTTGCCTGACTTTGAGTATCATCCATACTAAAACCTATACTACCCGTTGCTTTAATATTTCCTGATGCACTTACGGTTATTTGCTGTCCAGAACTCATTGGATTACCATATAGATCACATATTCTAAAATTAAACTCCTGTGAACCTCCATTAGGCAAATTGAATGAGGTCGGATTTACGGTTATTATTGGCGTACCTGAAAATAATATTTCTCCCGATACTTCAATCATTTCATCATTTTGATCAACTGTTCTAGCCGTTACAGTAGAAAACCCATTAGTTGTCCACGGCATTGGTTCTGCAGACATAATTGTAGCAGTGGCCGTTCCCATTTCATCAGTCAATGCAGAACCTTCTATTATTCCATAAGAAGTTGTAAAATAAACTGCAGTACCTGGACGAACCGGATTCCCGTATTGATCACCAACAAAAGCAGTAACTTTTGTGGTTTCGCCATAGCGAACAAGGCCAGGAATATTAATTTGTTCAAATCCAAGTCCCAAATGATCCTGATGCGGAAAACCACCATGCACAGCAATGGCAACTGGCCGGGATTGAATCGGCAATCCCGGCTGATTTACCCTGGCAATTACCTGGACAACTCCGGCAGAATCTCCGCTAAACAAATAGGTAGTTACTTCGCCAACAGCATTTGTTTGAGCAGAAGGAGGTGTAAAAAATAAGCCCCCGCCCGGCGAAGCGCCGAAATCAAAATAAACGTTCACAGAATGATTCGCATCGACCGGTCTTCCGGTAGAATCTTGTACGACAAATGAAAGTGCAGCGACCTCAATGGAACCGCTTTCTCTAACGCCAATACTCTGCGGTTCAACGCTGCTTAATATTATACTGGCGGCATCTCCACTTGGCATTAAAGTTTCTCCGGTGGGAACCGGTCTTAGTATAAGACTATCCGTAGTGGTTCCCGGAGTTACATAAAAACCTAATGAAGTATCCGGGATATAGCTTGTCGGGGCTGCAATCAGGTGAATTCTTTCCGTAGTTTCAAGTTCAAGTTCTATTTGAAAAAAACCATACACATCGGTAGCCGTATTAAATTCGGGTTTCTCCATAATCAGTACAAAAGCAGACTGTATCGGTTCTAAAGTTTCCGAATCAAATACATAACCCGATACAAATGCAGTCGAGTCAGCTCCAGAATCATCATCATCATCTCCACCAGAATCTTCACAACTATTTGTTGACAGGAATACAACAGGAAAAATAAGAAATAAAATCCATAATTTTTTCATTTTAAATCTCCAGCATAGTGAAATAATTTCTTTTAAAAGAATGTTTATCTACAATATTATCATGATAATCGGAAGATTTCTACGAATTTTAATTTTTTATATAAAAATATTTTCAGACTCTAAATGAATCTTAGT
>JAFGKZ010000078.1 GCA_016928315.1 Calditrichaceae bacterium | reverse complement strand
GATGAATAAAAAATATATTTTTCTTCCAATTGGAATCCTTTTAACCGGCTTTCTTATAATGGTCTTATTAATCAACCTGAAAAGTGAAACCCCAAAAAGACAACAGCTAATACAGCCGAAGATCGTGAAGAGTGACATCGTAAAACTCAAAGATATGGTATCTGAAATTATCGGACTTGGACGATTGGCTTCATCGCAGCCGGTTACAATATATTCAGAAGTCACAGGGATACTGGAGGCTGGGACAATCCCATTTTTACCGGCGGCTACTTTTAAGAAAGGTGATTTATTATTCAAAGTGGATGACAGACAAACTAAATTGGAATTGAACAGCCTGAAGAGTGATTTAATGAATGCCCTGGCATCGGTTCTTCCTGAAATTAAAGTTGATTTTCCTGATGAATATCAGAAATTCCAGAAATATTTTGATGATTGTGATTTTACCTGCAAACTATCAGAACTGCCTGAAACAAATAGTCAAAAAATAAAATTATTTTTAACCCGATATAATGTTTATAAGTTATACTATTCTGTGAAAAATATGGAAATCCGTTTGGAAAAGCATTATTATTATGCGCCGTTTGACGGGTCGGTAATAGCAGCCGATCTGAGAAAGGGATCAACGGTTCGGGCAGGTTCTGTCATTGGCCATATTATAAATCTGGATAATCTGGAGGTCGAAGTGCCTGTAGCGGCAAACGATATAGCCTGGATTGATCAATCAAAAACCGTGCGGTTAACCTCAACGGAAATTCCGGGCGAATGGAAAGGCCGCATTAAACGTATTGGTAGAAATATCGATGAACGCACTCAAACAGTTCCCGTGTTTATCAGTATTGATAAAAATGGTCATGATCAGTTAATAAACGGCGTTTTCCTGAAGGCGGTTATTCCGGGTCACGTTGTTACGAATGCTGTTAGCGTGCCCAATAGAGCTGTTTATAATGAATCCTATGTCTATCTGGTTAAGAATGGCAGGTTGGAATTTAGACAAATTGAGATTGCCCGAAAACAATTGGATCACGTTATTGTTAAAACTGGAATTGCAGAAGGAGATACGCTTGTTACTGAAGTACTTCAGGGTATTGCTCCCGGTATGCCAGCAATGGCCGGATTAAACGGACAATAGGGAGTATATAATCCATGGAAAAAATTATCGCCTTCTTTGTCCGTTATAAAATCTGGACTAATGTGCTGATGTTCAGCATCTTTGGTTTTGGCCTTATTTCTCTCAGTCAGATGCGTTTTTCATTTTTCCCGGAAGTTGAACCGGATATTGTCACTATTCAGGTTATTTATCCCGGCGCTTCTCCGGAAGAAGTTGAAGAAGGTGTCATCCTTAAAATTGAAGAAAATCTTGACGGGTTGCCGGATGTGGAACGTATTACATCGGTATCACGGGAAAATTCAGGTACTGTTACCGTAGAAATTACCAGGGATGCCGATATTGATGAGGTTTTGGCAGATGTAAAAAACGCTGTTGATCGAATTTCCTCATTTCCGCTGGGTGCGGAAAAACCGGTCATCTTTGAACAGAAATTCAGATCCCGGTCGCTTTCTATTGTGCTTTACGGCGAAACCGATTTATACAATCTTAAATATATTGTTGATAATCTGCGTGAAGAATTTTTAGCCATGCCCGAAATATCCCAGGTAACAATTCGCGGGCTGCCAAAGCTGGAATTTTCCATGGAAGTATCAGAAGCCAACCTGCGCCGGTATAATATGACTTTTGATGAAATTAGCTCTGCCATCGCTTCATCAAATGTGAATATTTCAGGAGGCAAGTTCGATACCAGTGATGAGGAAATTTTGATCCGCGCGTATGGCCGGAAATACTATGCAAAAGAATTACTCAACACAGTGGTGAGGGGCAAGCCGGACGGTACGGTTATTTATTTGAAGGATATTGCTACTGTACTGGAAAAATGGGAGGATATTCCCGATAAAATGTACTACAACGGACGCAATGCCGTTATTTTGGATCTGGATCAGACCGAGCAGGAAGATATTTTACTGATTGCCGAGCTGGCCAAAAAAAAGGTGGCAGAGTATAACGAAGAGAATAATCAGATTCATGCTCAAGTAATTGACGACAGAACCGTTTCGTTAAAACAGCGTCGTGATCTTTTGGTTAAAAACGGTTTATTTGGTCTGATATTAGTAGTTATAACATTAGGATTCTTTCTAAATCTGCGATTATCCTATTGGGTGTCGGTGGGCATACCATTTTCATTTGCCGGTATGTTCATTATAGCGAATGCAGCCGGGATTACCCTTAATATTATGTCGCTTTTTGGTATGATTGTGGTGATTGGCATTCTGGTGGATGATGCTATTGTGGTGGCAGAAAACATTTTTGCTCATTATGAAAGGGGATCATCCGGTTTTAAGGCGGCTATCGATGGTTCAAAGGAAGTGCTTGCCCCGGTTTTTACTTCGGTTACAACAACGATTCTGGCATTTATCCCTTTTTTCTTTCTCGATGGAAATATGGGTAATTTTATCTGGCAGATGGCCCTGGTGGTCATCGGCGCCTTATTTTTCTCGCTGGTGGAATCGTTTTTAATTTTACCCGCGCATCTGGCCCATTCCAAAGGATTACATTCGCATAAAGAAGATTCACCAATCCGGAAAAAGATAGATAAAATTATATACTTTATTACCTGTAAAATTTATGCTCCATCGTTACGATGGGCTCTAAAACATAAATGGATTACCATTGTCACGCCGGTAGCTTTGGTAATGTTGACAATCGGTTTGCTGGCCGGCGGATTTATCGGAGTTACTTTTTTTCCTTTTATTGACGGCGATACATTACCTGTAAATATCTCACTGGTTACCGGAAGACAGGAAGCGGATACGGATTCTTTGTTAGGCAGAATTGAAAAGAAGGCCTGGGAATTAAATACAGAAATGAGCGCCGAACGAGCAGATGGAGAGCAATTGATTCTCGGAATCCGCCGGGAAATCGGATCCAATGATTTTGGAGAAAGCGGCAGCCATACGGGTAAATTAACTCTGGAATTGCTGGATGGTGAACTGCGTAATATGGATACATATATTATTGCGAACAGATTAAGGCAAAAGGTTGGGCCGATTCCTGAAGCGCAGCAAGCTACGTTTGGCAGAGTGAGTTTTTTTGGAAAACCCATATCTGTAAGTCTCTTGGGAAATGATCTGATGCAGCTAAACAGGGCGCGTGATTTGCTGGTTAATGAATTGAAGAATTTCAGCACATTAAAAGATGTTACAGATTCAAATCAGGAAGGCCGGCGGGAAATTAACATAAAGTTAAAACCACGCGCTTATGCGCTTGGTTTAAAATTACAGGATATAGCCCGTCAGGTGCGCCAGGGCTTCTTTGGTCAGGAAGTGCAGCGCATCCAGAGGGGTAAAGATGAAATCCGGGTTTGGGTTCGATATCGTCCGGAAGACCGCTCATCTCTTGGTTTTCTGAATCATATGCGGATACGAACGGCCAACGGCTCGGAATATCCGTTTGGTGAATTGGCGCAGTATTCTATTGAAAGAGGTATAACAACCATCGATCATTTAGACCGAAAAAGGGAAATAAAGGTTGAAGCTAATCTTGCAGATGAAAAACTGGATTTGCCGCCGATTTTAAATGAAATAGAAACACAGGTACTGCCCGATATTCTCAATCAGGTACGCGGTGTGCAGGCTAGTTTCGAAGGACAATCGCGGGATCAGGTTAAATTTCAGCGATCCTTACGTAAAGCATTCCCGGTAGCTATGCTGGCCATGCTGATACTGGTTATATTAGTATTCCGATCTTACATTCAGGCCGGAATGATTTTTTCACTTATTCCCATTGGTGTTTTAGGCGCTGTCTGGGGTCACGGTATTCAGGGTATTCAATTAAACACGCTATCCATTTATGGGGTCATTGCCTTATCCGGTATTATAATTAATGACAGTATAGTTTTACTCGATCAAATCAATCGCAATTTAAGACAAGGCCAAAAGGTAAAGGATGCGGTTTACAACGCCGGATTATCCCGTCTGCGGCCGATTATTTTAACTACATTAACCACTGTGTTTGGATTGGGGCCCTTAATACTTGAAACCTCCCGGCAGGCACAGTTCTTGATCCCTATGGCTGTATCCGTGGCTTATGGTCTGATGTTCGGTTCATTTATTTTATTGATCATTTTACCTGCCCTTTTTCTGGTTGTCAATAAATTTCGTTATTGGACCGCCCGCTGGTCAGGTGATGAGAACGCCACGTTTGAATCTGTGGAACCAGCGGTGAAAGAGTTATCGGCAGGTTAATTTTATGAAGTTAATATCGAATAAACAGGATTTTAAAATGCTTAAAATATTTTTGTTCATTTTATCTGGTTTTATTCTCATTTATGCCCAGGATGAACTGGGCGTTGAGGATGTAATTCAAATTGGATTGAAAAATAATTATGCTATTCAGATAGCCCGAAATAATGTGGAAATTGCTGATAATAACCGAACATTAGGGGTATCAGGATTTTTACCCACCCTGGATGCATCCGGCAGTTACCAGCAATCCAGCAGCTCTGTTGAGACGAACTCGCCATTCGGTTTTGGCGATACGGACCGGGAAATTTTGAATGGTCAGTTACAATTAAACTGGACGTTGTTTGATGGTTTTAAAATGTTTATTGATCGAAAACGATATAATCAATTAGCCGAGCTGGGTGAATTTCAGGCGCGTCATACTATTGAAAGCGCGGTAGTTGCGATTATGCGCGCCTATTTTAACCTGGTTCAGCAGGAACAACTGCTTGCCGTAGCCGAAAGCACTTTGGCTATTTCACAAATACGTCTTGATAAAGCGAAAGTACGAAATGATCTGGGCGGCGCTTCTTCAACGGATTTTTTGAATGCCAGAGTATCATTTAATAATGATAAATCCAATTATATCAATCAGCAACTGAATGTGGAAATCGCCCGAAAAGAGTTGAATATTATCCTCGGACGCGAACCTGACGTACCCTTAACCATTCAAAAAAAGATAGTGATAGCGCCTTTGCTTCTATCCTATGAAGAAATAGTGGAATTAACAAAAAATAAAAATAGCCAGCTCGCTGCAGCGCAAAAAAATATGGAAATAGCCAGACAAAATAAATATAATGCTGCAACCTCCTTTTTACCCAGAGTGTCTGCGGTAAGTAGTTACAATCTTTCCGATCAAACGGATGATACGGAAAGCCGGGGGGAAATTAATTCGAACAGCGAAGGTCTCTCAGCCGGTTTGTCGTTATCGTGGAATCTATTTAATGGCTTCCGAAACCGTGTGGATGTGCAGAATAAAAAACTGGAATTAAAAAATCAGCAACTGGCCTTATTTAATGAAGAGAATCGATTGGCCGGGCTGGTCAAGGAAAAATATGATACTTATCATAAACGTATAGAATTGTTACTGCTGGAAGAAGAGAATGTTGTCGCGGCTGAGCAGAATTTAAAACTGCAGCAGGATCGCTTTGATATTGGCACGTCTACATCGCTGGAATTCCGCGACGCACAGATGAATCTGGTTCAGGCACGAAACAGGCAAATTACTGTCAGGTACCAGGCCCGAATCAGCCGTCTTGAGATCGATCAATTAATTGGTGATATTGAAATTAAGTGAATAGACTGAGAATGAATATGATTAATAAATTAGTCATAACGAGATCTTAATTCATGTAATTTATTCCGGTAGAACAAAGCAAAATCATTTTGCGGTTGTTTGCACAGAAATACCGGCAAACCATATTCTCTGGCCCAGCGATCGGTAATTTGCCCTACTTTAGTTATTTCTGTAAAATACTTTGAGACATCGGAAGTATCATCATTCACATAAATCAGCACATCAATATCCACATTGCCGGGCGCCCAAAGTAAAAAATTATCACTAAAGCTTATAGGTTCAGGCAGCCCATCTTTCAGGGTATGATAGCGTATCGCCCCGGCCTGCCCATAATTTTCAGTAAAAATAGCGGTACGGTTTTTTTCTTCTGCTGTAAGGGAATTATATGCATTTTTTACAATCCGGGCTAATTCAGTCCAGCCGGTCATATCGGCATAATCCTGCGGAATAGCATGTATGCGGCCATCCTCCCAGCGTAACGGACCGTCAAAACCTTTGCTGGAAGAAATTGCGCAATAGGCGGCTAATGAATTGTACGATAAAATGGGCAAACTGTACGGCAGAATAGGGAATGCAGTAACAATGATTAAAACCAGTAATATTTTGTTAATTAAAGCCCAGCGGCCTTTTAAATGTTTTTCAAAAAAGTATCCGCCGGCGGCAAATAACATCGTATAGATGCCAAGTGTATAATAAAATTTTCCCCGCAAACCAATCAAAATTAATAAAAGAAAAATGTAAGTAAAGCCAAGAACACGATACGATTTTTCTTCTCGTGAGAACAAAAGAAAAAGAAATCCTGCAAACCATATTAAAAAGGCATTTGCATTCATAAATAATTGCATTACCAGAAAATCAACTATATTAACATTGACCAATTGATTTTGTGTAAGCTCAATCATGTGCGTAATTACAGGCCAGTTGTGCATGTGCTGCCAGACTAAATTAGGTGAAATAATTAAAAGCCCGAAACCTATACCAATTAAAAGATTAGGTGATTGGATCAGATAGCGGCGTTTAGTAATCAATAATCCCAGAAATACGGCTGCAGCGAGAAATACAATCGAATACTTGTTTAAAAAAGCCAGTCCCCAGATTATACCGAGATAGGCCCAGTAGTCTGTATTTCGGGTTTTGACCATTTTTAACACAATATATAAACTGATCAGCCAGAAAAACTGGTTAACCGATACCGGCTGCAATAGGGAATTGGACCGCAGAAAAGCCGGAGACATGAGAAAACTGACACAGGCTAATAAAATTGCCCAGTGTTTTCCGCCAAATTCAAGTACCATTTTTCCAATCACTACAATCGATAGAGCGCCTATCAGGGCAGGGAGTACACGTACGGCAAAAACCGAATCACCAAAAAACAATTCCATAATCCTTATCAGTACGGGGGTCAATGGGGGAATCGATAGATAACCAAAGCTGAGATGATGGGCTTCGGCGATATAAAGATAGGCGTCGCGCTGCAAACCGTAATTAGCGCTGGTAATAAAATGAATGATAAGTTTTAGAAGAGCAAGCGCTATTATCAAATACCATGGATTGGAAAAATTGAATTTTATAATTTTCTTATCTTCTGATAATTTTCCCCATTTAAATAGATTCATTTTATCACTCACTTACTTTAGTACTGGCTTGTTGTAATATATTGCGATGTAAAATGTAATACAAGCTGGTTTTTAACTGTATTTTTTCATTGTAAATTAAGATGAAATAATCTGACAGTAATTACTTTTTGAATGCTTTAAACCACCTGTCCAGTTTGCTCTTTTCAAGATGAGAGATTTGCTCCAGTTCGCCGGCGTCGAGCCAAACCCCGTCACAGTGTGAACACTTATCAACGGCAATCCCTTTGTAATCGATCTCGATTAAATTATGACCGCATTTCGGGCAATGCATATAATGTAACTCTTTGAGCCTTTGTAATTCCTGCTCATTAAGTTTAGTTAATTTTTCTTCCTCGGCTTTTTTACGCCGCTCAAATTCCTGGCGAATAAAATAGGCTTCTTCTTTGTCGGATGGTCGTACAGGCATATTCTTCTCCTTTAAATTTAATTCTCAATTGTATAACCTCAATAATACTAACCGCTAAAAATCCCGTTTTAATGATTTTAATACAATTCGATAAGAAAATAAACTGACAGCAAGTGATGCAATCGCAATATAAACGGATATTTCCAGCAGCGCCTGGATGTTATGCGTCATGTATTTGACATAATTTTCAAAATAAACCAGAAATGGTTTAAATGTAAAGGCAATCAGGATTACTAAAAATAAAAGTACTATCATAAATGTAATGGAAGCGCCCTGGGAAGAAGCAATGCGAATAGGATTTTTTTCTCTGTAATCGGCAAAATAGGCGCCCATTCCAAAATTTAAAAAAATAATTCCAGGTGCGATGGCCGCATTTATAAGCGCGGAAATTATTACTAACTGTATTGAATACTGATAGTTGGAGAAAATGCTTAATAACTGCGAAATAATAAATATCAAAAGGATATAGGGCATTAAACGCGTCCACAGGTATTTATGAATTTGAATCGGTGATGTTTTTATTTTCCAGAATGCAATCCCTTCCATACTGATAATCGGATAGACAAATCTTAGCGATAACGTACTGATAAGTAAAACATTAAATAAAAATACCGTCGTATAGACGATACACTGCAGATAATAATTGTATTTACCGATGAGCACTACGGATGATACGCTGGAAATAAATAGCAGGATTAAGAACATCAATACACTAAAATGAATCACCTGGCTGGGTTCGCGCACAAATGTAAGCCAGTCCTTTTTAAATACTGTTTCAATTTGCGGTTTAAGGAATGATTCGTTTCCAAATATATTTTTACTAATTCCTTTTTCTTTTTTCCTTTTTATCTGAACAGTTTTGAAAGAAGTTAACCAGACGGAATAGTACCAGCGTTTGCCCAAAAATAATGCGATGAAAACAAGGATGATGGCAAAACTGATCTGCAGAATTATTTGCTGCCAGGCTTGATTAAGATTACCATTTACAATCCAGAAAAGGCTGTCGGATAACCAGTGATTGGGAAGGTATTTAATAAAGGGCGGAATCAGATCGGTAAAATAGCGGTTGATGTCCGGGTAATATTTGAATACTTCGTTGACTAAATCAACCGGTGAGGTAATCTGAAAAAAACTGATCAGGAAAGAAAGGTATAGCATCCCCAATCCGATAAAAATATTTCGCAGACCAAATTTAACAGCCAGTTTCATAATAATAAGAAGGATGATAACCCCAAGGGCGCCGGCGCTAATTAAAAATGGAATGATATTTAAAAACAGAATTATAAAATAAGAAGACACACTTAAATCAAAATAGACGGCATAACCGGCAAAGACCGATATCAAAATTAAAATAAGTGTTGTAGAACTATAAAAAAAATTATCCAGAAATTTAATCGAAAAAATGACAGATGGCTTAATAGGTTTGGTGAAGAGAAAATGTACTTCTTCGGATTTAAACATGGTCGAATAAGAAACAACGATGTTGCCGACATGAACAGCCATAAAAAACATGAATAATATAATCGATATAAATTCATGCATCAAAAATTGACCGATGTGTTGTGTGACCAAAAGATAATCGATCAAATTCTTTGTAAAAAAGAAGGCGCCGGCTGAAAACAATCCATAAACGACAATATTACCCGTTTTTCGTAAGAGCAGTCTGGGCGTGAAATCGAAATCGCTGTGCATGAAGGATAGAAATTTATATTTTAAAATATGTACAAACATATAATCAGGATTGTGTTAAGGCGATAAAGAGTTCTTCGATATTATGATTGTGTTCTTTCTGCATCTGCTTCAATTCGTCAATACTGACATCATAAATGAGTTTGCCGTAATTTATAATACCTACACGATTACATATTTCTTCAACCACGTTTAAGCTGTGAGTGGACATAAAAATAGTACAGCCTTCCCGGGCTTTTTGTTTTAATACCTGCTTAACAATGACAGCGCTTTGCGGATCCAGACCCACCATGGGTTCATCAATTATAATTAATTCGGGATCATGTAAAAATGCTGAGGCTATAGTAATGCGCTGGCGCATGCCCTGGGAATAGTCTTCTGTTCTCTTGTCCAGCCAGTCGCCGATTTTTAACAAATCAATTAAATGATCAATTTTATCTTTGAGTTCTTTTTTAGCGATTTGATAAAGCCCGCCGGAAAAATATAAGAATTCCTTGCCGGTTAATTTATCATAAAGGAAGGGCTGATCGGGAATATAGCCGATTTTATTTTTACTGATGATCGGATTCCCGCTTATGTCAATATCATCTACTAAAATTGAACCTTTGGAAATATTGTAAAGCCCGGTAATCATTTTAATGGTGGTGGTTTTACCAGCGCCGTTGGGTCCGAGAAATCCGAAAAGATCGCCCCTGTTGATTTGCAGGTTGAGATTATCAACCGCAGTAAATTCGCCGAAAGTTTTGGATAGATTAATTAGTTTTAGCATATTAATTTTATCAGTAACCGCTATAAATGAAAATATATTCCAATTTTAGTAATCAGGATTCAGATATGCAATTTTATTGATAAACCAAATCATTTTCATCACACAATAGAATATGCGGAATCAAAGAGACTATTCTAACGTTACAGCACAATATTTAATCAATACAAATTATAAATAAACGAGGATTCTATATGCGCTTTTCAAACTCTGTTTTATTATTAATTGTTTTACTTTTATGTTCTTCAGTTTTTGCACAGGAAACCCTGATTAACGCCCTGGAACCATTCCGTCCTTTCCTGGGAAAAACATTTCGGGGAGAATTGGCGGAATCAACTCCGGAAAAACCAGTCGTGGATATATCCAAATGGGAACGGGCGTTAAACGGACAGGCCGTACGTAATCTGCATTCATTAAACGACGGCGAATATGGCGGTGAAACCATCATCTATTATGATAAAGATAAACAAAGTCTGATTTATTACTATTTCACCACAGCCGGATTTTATACGCATGGCACTATGGCATTTGAAGGCGATACGGTTATTTCCCATGAATTTGTGGAAGGGAATGAGAATGGCATAACCGAAGTGAAGAGCACAGCCACTATTTTGGAAGACGGCAGCCTGCATAATAAATCCATGTACCTGAAAAATGGGGAGTGGGTTGAAGGTCATGAAGCAACCTATATTGAAGCTCCGGATGCTGAATTGATTTTTAAATAAAAAAGGCGGAAAAGTTTCCGCCTTTAATTTCTTAATCACCCATACAGATGCCGATACCACGAGCTGTTTTTAAGAGCTGATCATCCGGTTTAACAATATTGTAGGTTGAGATAACTTCTTTTATGGGCACAGCTACAATATTGGGATGCTTATAGGCAACCATTTTACCGAAATCCTTGGAAAGAATCATTTCAAAAGCTTTGGCGCCAAACTGGGTCGCTAAAATCCGGTCATAAGCGGATGGGGTTCCGCCGCGCTGCAAATGCCCCAGAATAGTAACTCGAATATCTTCTTCACATCCGGCATCCATCAGTTCTTTCTTTAATCTCGAGGCTGCGCCTCCCAAATGCTTGTGAGCATAACCAACTTCTATACTTTCTTCAGCGACCACATCGCCGCCAAGCGGTTTGGCGCCTTCTGCGATTACAATGATTACAAATCCGCGTCCATAAGTTATCCGTTTGTGAATACGTTCCAGAATTTTATTGACATCATATGGATTTTCAGGAATCAAACAAATTTCTGCGCCACCGGCCACCGCTGAATGCAGCGCAATCCAACCGGCATCACGGCCCATAACTTCAAGAATAAAAATCCGGTTATGGCTGGCAGCCGTGGTAACCAGTTTATCTACGGCGTCGGTAGCTATTTCCACAGCGGTCTGAAAACCGAATGTAAAATCCGTGCCTGCCAGGTCATTATCAATCGTTTTCGGCACACCAATCACATTACAGCCTTTTTCATATAGCGCCTGTGAAATACGCTGTGACCCATCGCCGCCGATATTAATGACTGCTTCGATGCCCTGATACTGTAGTTTTCTCAACAGTTCATCAGAGCGGTCAACCGATCCCCAGGTGCCATCCGGATTTTTTACCGGCCAGGCGAATGGACCGCCTTTATTGGTTGTGCCTATAATGGTACCGCCTTTAACGTGCACGCCGGATACTTTCTGCTCATCCAGAATGATCAGTTCCATGGGTTCGCGCAGAATGCCGTTAAAGGCTTCATAACTGCCGATAATTTCCCAATCGCGTTCGCGTGAAGATCGTTTTACAATTCCCCGGATTACTGCATTTAAACCCGGGCAATCTCCGCCGCCTGTTAATACGAGCGCTCGCTTTCTCATACCTATCCTTTATCTAATTTTTGTATTGTCTTATCCCAAGTCGTAACTTCGGTTTACATTTACATCGGAAGTTTTTCGCTTCACTTAAAAATTTGGGGGAATATAATAGCTGCCCCCAGTTTGTGCAATTATTAATATTTGGTAACGGATGGATTTAATACAAATTCTGGTAAATATTGGTTACGTGTTTATGTTGGCAGCGCTTACCGTTCGTGATATTCTTTGGTTACGCGGCTTACTTGTATCTGCTCAATTAAGTTTATTTACCTATGGCATGATTTCCGGTAATATTCCCGTTGCTTTCTGGAATGCTCTTTTTTTTATTATAAATAGCTATCAGGTTGTGCGATTAATCCAGCAGCGCCGGCCCATAGATTTGCCTGATGATTTAATCGATTTATATGAAAAAATATTTTTATCCATGCGCCGCAGGGAATTTCTGTATTTCTGGCAAATGGGGGAAATCCATAAGGTTAAGCATAAAAGATTAATAGGCAAAGGTGAGCATCAAAAAAATCTGCTATTAATTTTATCCGGTGAGGTAGAAATTAAAAAATCTGGTAAGCTGATCGCGAAGTTATCCCGTGGTAGTTTTGTAGCGGAAATGAGTTTTTTAACCGGTGAACCGGCTACTGCCGATGTGTTTGTCCCGGCCATAGCAAGTTACATCTCCTGGGATCAGCAGAAACTGCACAGCCTGGAACAGTTAAATCCGGATTTACTTATAAAAATTCAACACATTCTGGGTAAGGATTTGACTACTAAACTAAAAAAAGATTCAGAGATTGTGGAAGAAAGATAAATTTTTTGTTTATATATAATTTTTTAACCCATCCCGACCCCTCCCTGATATCAGGGAGGGGAAAGCGGAGCAGGAGAGAGTCAGTACAGAACAAATAAGTTGATTATAAATTCACATAGGTAAATTCCAACTTCACCAAGAGGTGTATTATGAAAAAACAGAATTATAAATCCATGAACAGCGCTTTCGATGTAAATCGCAGAACTTTTTTAAAGAGCAGCAGTCTGGTCGGCGCCGGCATTGTTCTTGGCACGCCGCATTTATGGGCACAGGACAAGACCGGTGAACAAAAGCCATCCAAACCTGAAACCAATATCAAGGATATATTGAAAATTGAACGCACGGAAAATTCCATGCCGGGCAAGTTTCCGGGTAAAGTTGTAAAAGTTTCTGATTCCCGCGCTTTGGTTGATAATGTTTACGATGCAGAAGTCATTCAGCGTATGTTTGAAAAGGGCATGCAATCATTGAGCGGGAAAGATATGCAGCAGACCTTTGATATGCTTTTTACCAGGAATGATATAATCGGAATCAAAGTCAATCCGGTGGGCGCCGGATTGATCAGTACCCGGCTGGAACTGGTGGATTCAATTATAAAATGGTTAACAGGTAACGGCATACCTGAAAACCAGATCATTATCTGGGATCGTTTTGATTATATGTTAACTGACGCCGGTTTTACTAAAGAAAGATTTCCGGGCATTGGTATTGAGGGTTTGCAGACCATGGACGAAGCCGCTGCAGAGGGTAAAACCGATGATAACAGCAAGTGGCTGGATGCGGATGGAAATCACGTTAGTTTACCTTTATTTGATCAGGCTGTTTTTTATTATGCGGATGTGGAGGCGCCGCAGGATCTCAATTATCTGAATCAGCATGTGGTTAATACGAAATATTCATACTTTGGTAAATTGCTTACCCAAAAACTGACAAAAATAATAAATGTCCCCGTCTTTAAAAACACAGGCAATGGTATTTCCATGGCGACTAAAAATATTGGTTATGCGGCTATTTGCAATACCGGCCGTTTACACAGACCTTTGTTTTTTGACGTCTGTACAGAAGTGTTAGCCTTTCCCTGTGTCCGCGATAAAATGGTGCTTAATATAACGGATGGTTTACGCGGACAGTATGACGGCGGCCCCGGACCGAATGCAAGTTTTGTTTATGATTATAATACACTGTTTTTTGCGACCGATCTTATTGCACTGGATATGACCTGTCACAATATTCTGGTTCAAAAACGTAAAGAGATGAAGGTGGATGTCAATGAACATCCAAAATATACTGAGTATTTGCGCTATGCCCAGGAATTGAATTTAGGTATCGCTGATCCTGGTAAGATTGAAGTGATTGAAGTATAAGGTATATTTTAAACGGTGTATCTTTTCTATCAGAAAAAGATTATTCCGATACTAGCGCCTGTCCCGAATTTTCCAACGGGCCTTTAACGCCGAAGGCTGGAACGCAGAATGAACAAACACCGGTGATCTTATCTTTTAATCCGCTGATTTAGTATTAATTTCCCGCCCCCTGCCGGAGCACACGGATGTGCGAAGGCATCACTGTCTTATGCACTCTAATATAGATACACTTTCTTTGGTATCAATAATTTTACTTAAGTTAAATCCTGATTTATTTAATAAATCTCGATATTCCATTTC
>JAFGKZ010000077.1 GCA_016928315.1 Calditrichaceae bacterium | reverse complement strand
TGTATTCAACCAAACCTGAGGTGGAGCGGGGTGCAATCCGTTTTCCCATTTAAACCCGACAGCAAAAATATCGGGTTTGCTATCGTTGTTAAAATCACCGATTGCAGTATCCCAATAACAATTTTCACCTAAACGGATGTTGCTGTCGGTTAGATTTCCTTTCCCGTCGTTTAACCAGATTCGGCTGGGTGGAGCCGATTGTGCCACCAAAATATCGGTTATCCCATCATTATTAAAATCAGCAAACTCGACATCTTCACCACTTCGGCTTTCTATATCACATTTGAAAATAAATTTTCCGCTTTTATCATTTAAAAAGATCCGCCCGCTTCGGTTCTCATCCTGGATGGCCATTATCAAGTCGAGCCATCCATCGTTGTTCAGGTCAAATAATTTTACATTATGGATATGGGAGCCGCCTTCATCAAGGATTTGTGAACTCAATGAAAAATTTCCTTTACCGTCGTTTATCCAAATATGATTTGGGCATTCTGTACTTCCGTCCCATTTCCAGCCTGTAGTAACTGCATCGACAGAACCATCGTTATTAATATCGCCCAAAGCGATATCAGCCACCTGCCCGGAGCCAATTAATCCATCACCGATTTTCTGCCCTGAATTTTTAAAATGGCCTGTTCCGTCATTAAACAGGATACGGTTGCAATTATAATTTATAATCAGAAAAAGATCCAAGTGGCCATTGCCATTTAAATCGGCTAATTTAACTGTGCTAATCCTTTCGGATTCACCTATATCAATAAAATTATAATTTGAAGTAAACTTCCCCGATCCATTATTAAACCAAACAATTTTCCCGGTTATTACATCCAAACTTCCATCATGATTGATATCGCCTGTTGCCGGTGTGCCCCACCATCCTAATTCTGAACTGAAAGTTTGTTTGCTTTGATTAAACTGTCCTTTCCCGTTACCAAAATAAACAACAAAACCATCCTGGTTAATTATAAAAGCATCTAAAAATTTATCATTATTAAAATCGCCCAGGGCAATTTCTCTGCCTATTCCTTCAGCAAATTGTTGCCCATTACTTTTAAATGAAACCTGTGCTTGAATAAAATTCAGGCAAATAAATGATGATAGGATTATTAAAATAATTGTCTTCATAGTTTTGGAACGGATTTTCAAATATTTATCCCAAAACTAATTTTTCAAACACGTTTTATTACGACGATTTATTCCAGAAATAAGCAGAAACAATACATCGTTTCTACCTTTCTGGTTTTATGAAAACCTTTATGGTTTAAACGATTATCCTCTTTCCAATTGTAATTCACCTTTAATAAACATTGTTGAACTACATCTTTTCCCGCCGTATAAATAACTTTCATCAACCTTAACTTTTGTAACCGGCTTATCAAGGAGCATTTCGAACATGGCTTTTTGGAATCCGGTGCAACAATAATCACACAGCGCAATTGGCGGATTTTCATGTTGTGCATAAGGGCACGCACACTTGTCAACGGATTTGCCTATAATTATTATTGCTGAAGTTATTGGGTTATATTCAATCTTTTCCCAATAGGTGTCATTACCTGTGTTTATCCTGTCGAAAAATCCCTGCAGGTTTTTTCTGTTTTCAAGAATCCAGTTTTTAAAATCTTTGTTTGTAATATGTTCTACACCCAGTTTTTCAAAGATTTTTCTCTTTACCGATTCGTTCATCGATGAATCGATATAACTTAAAACATTTTGTATTTGCCTCGAATCAACAGGGACAAGTGGAGTTTCCTTCTCCTGCTGATTATTTTGTGCCAATGATTTCCCACTTGCCAGCAGGCCCAGTCCTACACACGAACAAATGCCTAATCCGCAAGTGTTTTTAAGAAAATCTTTTCTATCCATAATTATTAGTCTTTAGGCTAATTGAAGTAGTTTCATTTCCAAAATTACATATAAATAACGGCATTTTTAAGTGTTTACAATCACTCACGTTCGTAATGAAACCTTTGCCCAACCGCTATTCCTCCATCCGGATAGAACACAGGTACATCTCTTGCTTTAAGAATTTCGATACATTTTTTATGCTCTCCTTTTGAAGAAGTATCACCGATTAAATAAATGGATTTCGGTGAAAGTTGATCAATCATATAGAAATAGGATTCATAATCAATCCACCATACATGATTACCGTTAACAGGTAGGATTACGATATCAACAGGTCCAAAAGGTTTCAGGAAATCAATCTCTTTGCGATACTTTTCAATATCTGTGGGGTCATTTCCGGTTACATGCAATCCTGTATGGAAGATTTTCAATCCATCAACTTCTACAAGATAACTCATAGCCTCACCCCCAAACCAGACTTTTCCAACTGCCGGAATTGTATGAACCTGCATATCTCCCAATGAATAATTTTCGTGGGGGGCAGCTAATTTATACGGCGGTATAAAATTACTATAAGTGGTATCCGGGATTGGCTCAAAATTGAGAACCAAATTCGTAATCGGTAGTCGTTTAGCCAATTCAGAAATACTTGGCTTATCAAAACGTCCTTGATAAGACTTGTATAAGATTAGAGCAGTTATTTTCTGATCTGCCAATTCGTTCGGATTGAGAGACCCATTTGCCAAGCCTGCTTCCATTGATTCGTCAATATTAGTAGGATTAAAGATAAGCAGGTTATTCTTAGTCTTAACAGCATATCCAAGATATGGAGTGCTATTGCCTCCAAGGTACCAAAGATAAGCTTCACCTTTCTTTAGTGATTCCTTTAATTGGGGAGCTTTGCTGTAATTAGTTTCTAAAATAGTACTCTTGTCTGCTCCCGCTACACTCAGAGCATCAGCAGTTTTACGATAACCGTGCATGGCGGCATAATAAAGCGGTGTATGACCATATTCGTTAACTGCATTTACATCGGCACCCAGTTTGACCAGTATTGGAATAATCTCCGTTAGTACATTAAATACTGCCAAATGGAGTTCAGCATTTCCAAAACTGAAATTCTGGTTGAGTTTAGTTCCGCTTTCAACAAGCAATTGAATTATTTGTTCGTCTGGTTGATTGGTATTTTTAATTATATAATGTATGATAGTACCCTCAGTACCACTTGCAGTTACATCAGCTCCATGATCAATCAGGAGCTTTGCTATTTTAAGATTCCCGGATAAAGCAGCCTGGTGAAGAGGGGTGTAATCCCCGAATGCTCTGATTTTAACTTCGGCTCCCTTATCAATGAGGCGTTGGGTAAGATCAAAATCTTTAATAGCGAAGTATAATGGCGTACCTCCATTATTGTTTCTGGCATTTATATTGGCGCCCTTATCGATTAGAAAATTCGCCACTGCCACCTTTGGGATGTTGGCGGGTGGCCCCCAACAAGCGCTAATTAGCGGCGTGTTTCCATCTTCATCTTTCGACTCTATTAATGTTGGATCAGCTTCAAGCAATACCTTGACTTTATTCAGGTCTCCGGCTGCGGCTGCGTCATGAATCACACCTGCCTTTGTACTTTCAGGAGTTATAAGCAATGTTAAACAAACAATACCTAATAATTTTGTAAATTGATTCATTGTAATTTTCTTTCCATTAATTTTTATTATTCGCCCTTTTTAATACTTTCTTTTTTTAAGTCATCAATTATAGCTGCCGACACCCAAAAGATATTAGCAGATTGCCCATTTCCTCTCGTGAAAAACAAATACTTACCATCCGGTGATACAACAGGAAACCGCTCCCATTCTGTAGTATTTATTTTATTACCCATATTAATTGGAGTTCCCCATTGACCCTGTTTGTTTTTAAAACGGATATATAAATCTGCGTCATCAGCATTACCTGCAAAAATGAGATAATCTTCATCCGAAGAAATAAATAAAGTCCACCATGGACCATACTCCGGAATTATATCCATTGGAGTATGATTAGAAAACTTGCCATTGGAATATTTATAACAGAGCGGATCTCTACTATTATGGAATCCTGCTAATAGATATGCGTAACCTTTTTTAGTTATTAGAGGAGTACTTTCGTCATATGTTGAATTATAAGAATTGCCCGCATTAATTGGTTCGGACCATCCATTATCCGTTTTTTCAACATACCAGGCATCAAAGCCTCCGAATCCACCAGAACGAGTAGAGTGGAAAAATAATTTATCACCCATAGGAGAAAATGCAAGACCGCCATTTTGTGATGTTAAATAGTTTTTAACAAAATCAGCCAATGCTGGCTTAGTCCAGGTTCCATTTTCTAATTTAGAAAACATTATCCTTTCTGTTGATGGATTAATTATCCAAAAAAATTCATCGCCTTTGGGTGAAATAGCAACAGAACCATGAACAAACCCGGTGATTAAACCAGGTGCAAATATTTCAGGAACAATGCCTGGAGGTTTTTGATCCAAATAATCTCCTTTTATATTTGTAAATTCTTGCGCGTTTAATATAATACTGGATAAACAGAATACTATTATAATTAAAAATAGTTTTGATGTTTTCATTGTTTTGCTTTCTTTTTTAATTTATTAATAATCCTTGAGCTTACCCAGTATACATCCTCCAGATAATGAATTGTATCATCTCTTGTAAAAAATAAAAATTTTCCATCAGGTGATATAGTTGAAAATCTTTCCATTCTATCCGTATTAATTGTTTCTCCCATGTTTAAAGGGTCAGTCCAATCATCATTTTTCTTACGGAAACTTATAAATAAATCCCCCTGGTCAGAAGCAGGTAATTCTCTGGTTGAGCAAAAAATCAGAAAACTTTCATCAGACGAAATATAAGGCATCCAGTTCCGCACATCGCCCGGACTATTAATTTTTACAGGAAGTAATTCCGGTTTTGTATATTCGCCATTAACAAATTCCGACCGGTAAATTCCCAGATTAATCCATCGCCCTTCGGCGTAACCCATAAAATAAATTGTTCCTTTTTTTGTAAAAGTTGGGAAGTAGGCA
>JAFGKZ010000076.1 GCA_016928315.1 Calditrichaceae bacterium | reverse complement strand
TGATAATAATATCAAATTCGGGTTCTTTGTTTAGAGCTGCACAAAGCTTTTCAGTTTTTTCGCGCCCCCATTGTCCCATCCATCGGCTGACCAGCCATATTGGAAATGAGTATTTTATACTAATTCTTTCTGTAACTTCTTTAATTTGTTTATCGGGATTAAATTGCGAAGGCTGTTTAAAAAAGTTACGCAGAATTGCATTGACCAGCGCCCCCTGCTTTGGATTTACTTTTTTCTTAGCTAATGATACATATTCATTCACCGTTGCATGTTCCGGAATATGATCCAGATAAATGATTTCATAAAGGGCTAATCGGAGTAAGGTTTTAGTTTTATTGAGTAATTTGGAAAACTTACCATGATACAATTGGCCAATAATCCAATCTAAATAGAGCAAATGTCTAATGGAACCGGAAACAAGCTGTTTAATAAATCGCCTATCGTGTGCAGAGAGTTTTGCCTTTGATAAATACATGGATTCAAGTATATCAATGCGACTGCGACTTCTCTCAAAATCAAACAGAATTATGTAGGATAACTCCCTGGGATATGTTATTTTTTCTGATTTAGTTGTAGTCATAAATAAATGATAAACTTCTTTGGCCCCTTATCAGCACTTAATAGTCTATTAAATAAAAGAAATTAATTCTTATTGGTTTCCCTAACCCTCCCCATCCCGATCACGCCAGCAGGCGGATGCGCCCTTCGGCGTATGAATCGGGACTCCCCTCCCTGATTATCAGGGAGGGGATTAAGGGGCGGGTCATTTTCAAGCCAATAAAAATCTATTGCACAACTTCTTTAATCACTTCATCAATCCCCGGTAGAATTAATTTCTTTCCATCAACCGTTCTGTGAGTCGTCAATGAAACATCCAGCGGCCGCGGGCAATCCTGCATATCCGCTGCTTTAACAGGCCGTATCAAATCCATTCCCGAATTTAATTCTTTACAGATCAAATTCCCAATATCATAGCGGGATAGCCGGCTGGCTCCAAACTGATGGAAAACACCGGTTTCATCAGATAATGCGATGGTCCAGATATTTTGCGCCAGGTGTTTTACCGCAGAAGCCGTTCGATACTCATCTGTAAACAGCGGAATTTCTTCGCCTTTTTTAATTTTTACCATTACCCAGTCGATAAAATTTATACGATTGAATTTAGCTCTGCCTAATGTCAGAGCTATTCGAATAATTGCAAAATTTCCCATACTGTTTTGAACAGCCTGCTCACCCTGTAGTTTTGTTTTGCCATATACATTAACCGGTTTGGGAATAATATCTTCTGAATAAGGCGCATGTTCGCCATCAAACACAATGTCCGTTGATAGATAAATCATACGGGTACCGGTTTGTGCGCACCACTTTGCAATGGATTTGGTAGCCTTAACATTAATCTGTCTCGCCTGTTCCGGATTCTTCTGGCATTCCGACAGATTAGCCATAGCGGCGGTATGAATGATAAAATCTGTTTTGATATTTTTTAACTGAAGCTGAATATCATCTTCAAGACTCAGCGTATGCAATTTTATTTGGGGATTGATATACTCGATAAATGCCGGATCGATTTGCCGGGAGGCGCCTTCAATTTCAAGATGGTTTGGTCGAGTTAAATATAAATACTGGCTAATATAACCATTAATTCCGGTTATCAGTACCCGGTACATGGCAATCCTAAAACGAGGTGGAAAAATTTAGTCCGTAGTAGTTTTGTGTCTCAATTTTATAGGTTTTAATCCCCAGGCTCCAGTTAGCCTTTTCACCCAATTCACGATTATGTTTTCGGGCAATCCGCAGTGAGTTTACAGCGCTGACCAGATGGTTTAATACAATCGATGCAAAAAAATATACACTCTGATTCTTAATTTCGTTAGCCCCTAAGCGGTTTCCATCATATTTAAGTCGACTATCTTTACTATCCCACAACCAATAGTCAGCAGATTCGTCGTAATAAATTGCCTCAAAATAACGATCTCTTCGCCGCTGTTCGTTGAAATCATAAATCGAATTATATTTGCCAATATCCACCCAATACTGCTTATCTTTTCCATCCCGTACAACACCGGCGTGCTGGCTGGCATAAATTCGACATTCTTCGGTTAAATGATCAGCATAAAGTGAATTGGCAGTAAGCCCTGTCCATAGCAGTATTTCGGTAGTTAGAAACCAGGCGGTCAGGTTTTTACGGCCCATGTAAAATTCACCACTGCCCGGCAGAGCAAGGCTCATAAAAAATGCCAATCCTGTTGACTTTTGACCAACCATATCCGGCGCATCCGTTTTCTGATAATAATTATACGGATCACTCACCGGAGTTACGATCGGTTCATCACTGGAAAATGCAAACCCGGAATTAAGCGGAATCTCTATTTTATCCTGCGCCTGAACAGAGACTATTACTAATAAAATTATAAATAATAACGTTTTATAACTCACGATGACCATCTCATTTAGTTAAAATTTACCAGCTTACATTCAGACCGTAGGTGGTTACCTGGTCAATTCCGTCAAACTGACTGTTTACCCGGACCGAATAATTTATTTTTTTATTAAATTGTTTCGCTGCTAATGCGGCGTCAAAGGCGCTTAATACATGGTTAAGCAGCATCAGGTTTAACATGGTAGTCGCAGTATTAAAATAATCATTACTGCGATTACGCATAGCGCGATATTTTTTAATATCGGGACT
>JAFGKZ010000075.1 GCA_016928315.1 Calditrichaceae bacterium | reverse complement strand
TAGTATTTTCTATATATAATTTGTTTGACCGATGTTTTTATGATTTTGATTGATCCTAGATTGATGTACTCAAAAACCGGAAGAACCAAAAATACAAATAACTATTAAGAGCGGCAGATTATTGCCGTAAATATAAGAAACCTGACATTATTTCCGAAAGGCGCCACTATTGATAAATCCAATCTATTCCCAATAGAATTAAACGGTTATCTATTATAAAGGACGCATGGCATATTAATTGCATTTTTCCAGCGGCACAGATAAAAAGATAATTATCTGCCATAGATGTTATAATATGCAATATGAATATTTACTTTTAGATATGGAGAAAAAAATTGGCTGAAGAACAGAATACAAATTTGAATTCATTAGATGAAGTTCCGGTAATGCCATTGCGAAATACAGTGGTTTTCCCCCACCAGGTAATTCCTCTTGCTGTTGGCCGGGAAAAATCACTCAACTTACTTAAAGGACTTGGAGAGAAAGTAAAAATAATTGGTTTAGTTGCTCAACAGGATGGGCGTATAGAAGATCCAATTTCAAAAGATCTTTATAAGTGGGGCACAGCTGCGATGATTCTAAAAATGTTCAAAATGCCCGACGGCAGTGAACAATTGATTGTACAAGGATTATATCGTTTTAAAATTAGCCAGATAACACAGGAAGATCCATTTTATAAAGCATCTGTAATTCAGATAAATGATGAAATGGAAACTTCTGTTGAAATAGATGCTTTGATTTTAAATATTAAAAATGTGTTTCAGAATATTGTGGATCATATTCCTTACCTTACAAATGAACATCGCCTGATGATTCTTAACACGGAAGAACCATCCAAACTGGCTGATCTTATTGCTTCACAGATTAATTTTAGTGTTACCGAAAAACAGCAGGTTTTAGAACTTAGCAATGTTAAGGAACGACTAGAAAAAATTCATTATCTATTAAACAAAGAATTACAAATTCTGGAACTGGGTTCAAAAATTCAAAGCGATGTCCAGGGTGAATTGAATAAAACACAGCGTCAATATTATTTACGTGAACAGCTTAAAGCAATCAAACGTGAGCTTGGTGAATATGAAGATGAAAGCACTGAAATTGAAGATTTGCGCGAAAAAGTAGCTAAACTGGATATGCCGGAAGAAGTAAAAAAGGTAACGGAAAAAGAATTAAACCGGCTTGCCCGGATGTCACCCATGGCAAGTGAATATACTGTTGCTCGTACCTATATTGACTGGCTTATCGAGATGCCATGGAATATTGGCACAACGGATCAGCTTGATATCACCAAAGCGGAAAATATTTTAAATGACGATCATTACGGATTGGAAAAAGTAAAACGAAGAATATTGGAATATTTGGCCGTAAGACAGCTAAAAGCCGATATGAAGGGACCCATTCTCTGTTTTGTTGGTCCTCCCGGTGTTGGTAAAACAAGTCTTGGCCGATCCATAGCCAGAGCGTTAAACCGTAAATTTTCCCGTATGTCACTGGGCGGCGTGCGCGATGAAGCGGAAATCCGCGGTCATCGCAGAACGTATGTTGGCGCTCTACCCGGACGGATTATCCAGGAGATCAAAAAAGTGGGTTCGAACAACCCGGTTATTATGCTGGATGAAATTGATAAATTGGGCATGGATTTCCGGGGTGATCCCTCATCAGCTTTATTGGAGGTGCTCGATCCGGAACAGAACTTTTCCTTTGCCGATCACTATTTGGAGGTGCCTTTTGATTTATCCAAAGTGATGTTTATTGCTACGGCAAATATGATTGATCCAATTCCGCCGGCGTTAAAGGACAGAATGGAAGTAATAGAAATTAATGGTTATATCGAACAGGAAAAATTTCATATTGCCCAACGATATTTAGTTCCCAAACAGTTGGATAATCATGGTTTAACCAAAGAAAAAGTAAGTTATACTAAAAACGCTATCCAGACCATCATCCATAAATACACACGTGAAGCGGGCGTAAGAAATTTGGAACGGGAAATTGCCTCAATCATTCGCGGCGTTGCAAAAGAAATTGTAGAAAAGAAAACGGAACAACGACAAATTACTCCAAAACAGGTTGAAAAATATCTTGGCCCGGAACGATTTTATTCTGAAGTTGCAGAGCGTGTATCTAAATTTGGCGTATCAACAGGATTAGCCTGGACGCCGGTTGGCGGCGATATATTGTTTATCGAAGCTACCAAAATGCCGGGGAAAGGGATATTATCATTAACAGGTAAATTAGGCGATGTGATGAAAGAATCTGCCTCAGCTGCTTTAAGTTATCTCAGAGCGAACGCGGGGCGTTTCGGTTTAGAAGAAGATTTTAATGAAAAATTAGATACGCATATTCATGTGCCGGCTGGTGCAATACCTAAAGACGGACCCAGCGCAGGAATTACCATATTTTCCGCACTATTTTCATTATATTCAGAAAAATGTCTAAAAGATAATCTGGCAATGACGGGGGAAATAACTTTGCGGGGGATGGTTTTGCCGGTTGGCGGGATACGTGAGAAGGTAATTGCTGCCAAACGGGCGGGCATTAATACAATCATTCTTCCCAAAAAGAATAAAAAAGATTTAGAAGAAATCCCGAAGAAAAATATTGCCAACATCAAATTTCACTTTATTGATGAAGTGGACGAATTGATGGATATTGCCTTTAAATAATAAAAAAAATGGTTTTTAACTAAATCCCGGCTCAAAAACTATTGCGAACCGGGATTTTTTATTTATAGTCTAACATAATTTGCCATTTCCCCTAACATGTTATAAACTTATGGCTTTACCTATCATATTTAAAAGAAAGTATTATGAGCGAATTAGAAACTTTTATCAGTGAAGCGCGCAAATATCTTGAACAGGAAAATTTTGTTCAAGCTTCAGCCAGTTATCTGAAATCGCTTGAATCTGCAGAAGACCTAAAAGACAAGGCTGTTATTTGGGCAGAATTAAGCTGGGCTTATTATCGATTAAATGAATTTGAACGCACCATCGAAGCCGCTGAAAATACCCTGAAACTCGATCCGGTTTATAAAGCAAAAGAAGATATTTATAGAATACAGGGATTTGCCTATATCGGACTCAATAAAGATGAGCAGGCCATCGATTGTTTAAATAAATCGCTTGAGATTGATCGGAATTCTCCTAAACAGCAAATAACCCTTTATGAATTAGCCAAAACCTATTTTAAAATTGAAGATTATGAAACTGCCTATCCTATTTTCGAAGAAATTGAAAGTTATTTTTATCAAAATCAGCAGGATTATTGGTTATCCACGTTATTTTATAAAGGATTCGTTCAGTATCATCGTTCAAATTTTTCTGAAAGCGAATCCATATTCGAGGAACTTTTAGAAAATTCAACCGATGGCGCTCGCAAAGCCACAGCATTGTTCGGATTAGCTTTCGTTGCCTTTAGCAAAAAGGATTATCTAAAAACCATCAATCTTTGTGAAAGTCTTGTAAAAAATGATAAAAATTTTTTTGATATGGAAACTGTTGGTTTTTTAACTGCAGCGTCTTTTTACTATCTCGGGCGGAAGGATGTGTTTGAAAAATATTATATGCAGTTAAAGAAAAACTTTCCAAACGGACGCTATGCGGCTGAATTAACGTTACTAAAAGAAAATTTGGCATCGAATGGGAGTAAGAATTAAACTGTTATCCTGGTTTTATGACTTCCTTTATCTATTTCTTATAATATCATTTAAGTCTGTTTAATATGACCAATTTGAAAAAAAAAATAAATGAACTGGAGATATTTTCCCGGATCAGAGAGCTAATAAGTCAACAACCACACATGCATATCAGTGGTCTGCACGGTTCATCACGGGCATTCTTATGCGCATATCTTAATAGTAAAACCGGCCAGCCGCTTTTATATATTGCCAATGATCTGGATTCTGCTGAGCAGTTACGGGATGATCTTGAACTTATCACCGATAGTAAAAATGTGGCATTTCTTCCTGCTATTGACTTTGAGCCTTATGACGCTGGGAAACCAAATCCCAGCCTGGTAAGTCTCCGACTGGAATCGCTTCAGCATTTTATTGAATCAGATAACTGGATTGCGGTTACCTATCCGGAAGGGATTTCTGAGACCTTTCCCACCCCCGAACAGCATATTGATCACCAAATTTATTTTAAAACCGGTAATGAAATTAAATTCACTGATTTACAGAATCATTTACCGAACATTGGTTTTGAACGAAGCGACATTGTGGAAAAGGTCGGCGATTATTGCATACGCGGGGGTATTATTGATATTTATGCCTGGAATTATGAAAATCCTGTGCGCATTGAGTTTTTTGGTAATACTATTGAATCCATACGTTATTTTGATGTGTTATCACAAAGATCAATTGAGACGGTTGATGATATAACCATTTTGCCCAATTTATCAGAAAATGAACAACTTATCTTTATTGATTCCCTGATTCCAAACAATGCCATCCTCTTTTTTGAGGATTACCAAACTATCCGCCAAAGACTGCAATTTCATTTTAATCGGAGTGAGGAAATTTATGAAAAACATATCGGTCTTTCGATTGATGAAGTAGAGCCAGCTAAAAAGTATTTTTCTGCAGATAAACTGGATCAAATGGTTCAAAAATATCATTATATAAAATCTGATCTGGTTAAAATCCCCGAAATGGAAACAATCAATGTAAATTTTAAGCCGCATCCCGATTTTAACGGACGAATAAAATTATTTCTGGAATTTCTCAGAAAACAAAGCGAATTAGCTAGACCGCCCATCATTTATTTACAGACAATGAATACAAATCAAGCTAATCGTTTTCGCGATATTATTGAAGAAGAAGAAATTGTATTTAATGGCATAATCGAGATCGGTTCTCTTCATAGCGGATTTACTATTCCTGAACTTAATATTCAAATTTTAACGGATCACCAGATATTCAGTCGGTATAAAAAACGAAAAACCTACCGGCGCTTTAAAAATGGTGAATACCTTCGGCAGTTAAGTAATCTTAATTTATATGATTATGTGGTGCATATCGATTACGGTATTGGTAAATATATGGGAATGGAACAGATTAACTATGGAACTGTTACTAAAGAGTGCATAAAAATAGCCTACCAGGATAATGATTTTTTATTTGTCACCGTTGATCGTTTAAATCGTGTACAAAAATACAGCACTGAAGATAGTATCCCGCCAAAACTAACAAAATTAGGCGGTACGGAATGGGAACGTATAAAGAAAAAAACCAAAGATTCACTTAAAATAATTGCATCAGAACTCATTCAGATATATGCCGGTCGTAAAGCTCAGGGGGGATATAAATTTTCTCAGGATAATTATTGGCAGAAAGAACTGGAAGCTTCCTTTATATACGAAGAAACCGAGGATCAGCTAAAATCCATTCAATCCGTAAAGGAAGATATGGAAAATGATAAACCTATGGATCGTCTTCTTTGCGGCGATGTAGGTTTTGGTAAAACAGAAGTGGCGCTCCGGGCTGCATTTAAAGCGGTAGTTGACGGCAAACAGACCGCCATACTAGCCCCAACAACCATTTTAGCCTTTCAGCATTATACCACTTTTAAAGACAGACTGGCCGAATTTCCTGTAACCATAGAAATGTTGAATCGTTTTCGTACAGCAAAACAGCAAAAAGTAATTTTAGAGAAATTGACAGCTGGGAAAATTGATATTATTATTGGTACGCATCGACTTTTATCCGACGATATTCATTTTAAAGATTTAGGATTACTCATAATCGATGAGGAGCAACGATTTGGCGTGCGACAAAAAGAAAAATTAAAAAAACTACGGCTTTCAGTAGATATCCTTTCCATGACTGCTACCCCCATTCCAAGAACTTTGCATATGGCCTTGATGGGCGCCCGTGATTTATCACATATTAATACACCACCCCGTAACCGGTTGCCTGTGCATACCGAAATTATTCACTGGCATGAAGACCATTTGTATGAAATTTTAAAACGAGAAATTAATCGGGGCGGACAGATATATTTTGTACATAATCGTGTGGATACTATTAGCGCAATAAAAAGCGTGCTGGAAGAGATCATTCCGGAGGCGAGAATTGGTATCGGACATGGTCAACTCCCTGAACGACAGCTTGAAAAAGTTATGCTCGATTTTATGGGGCGGAAATTCGATATTCTATTAGCCTCCATGATCATCGAGAATGGTCTGGATATCCCCAACGTTAATACCATTGTTATCAATCGGGCTGATCGCTTTGGCCTGGCTCAGCTTTATCAGTTGCGCGGCCGCGTGGGCAGATCAGATCAGCAGGCATATTGTTATTTAGTTGTTCCCCCTTTAGATAAAATAACCGAATTAGCGCGTAAACGGTTGCGCGCTATACAGGATTTTACAGACCTTGGCTCCGGCTATACCATTGCCCTGCGCGATTTGGAAATTCGTGGCGCCGGCAATTTATTAGGCAAAGAACAGAGTGGATTTGTTCAATCAATCGGTTTCGAATTATACTGCAAAATATTAGATGAGGCCGTTGCGGAACTTAAAGGCGAAACGTTATCAGAGACATCAACTGAGAAAGAAAGTCATAAAAGATATACCGATCCTAAATTGGATTTCGATTTTGATTTGTTAATCCCGATGGAATATATATCCAATGAATTGGAACGAATTACCATCTATC
>JAFGKZ010000074.1 GCA_016928315.1 Calditrichaceae bacterium | reverse complement strand
TTGCTTTTGGTTTTTCTTTTGATTCTGCTTCTGTCGATTCAGCTTCCTCATCTTTTTTAGCTTTTGATTTAGCTTTCTTCTCTACTTTTTCTTCTTCTGCTTTATCCGCGCCAGCTTCATCTTCTGCATCTGTCTTTTTTACTTTAGCTGATTTTTTTTCTACCTTTTCTTCAATCACTTCTTCTCCAACAGGTTTTTCTTCAGCCACTTCTTCTTCGACAGATTTTTCCTCGGTTACTTCTGCTTCAACAGGAGCTGTTTCTTTCTCTTCAACCGCAGTTTCTGCTTTAACATCTTCGACTTTTTCTTTTTTGTCTTTCTTTACTTCAGCCGGAACTTCAACTTTATCTTCTTCTGCAGACTTAACCGCTTCACCGACAGTAACCTTAGGAGCGCCCTGTTTGCTCATGTAATCTTCATATTCCTTTCGTTCACGATCTTTAAAATATGCGGCTATAGAAAGAACAATTTTCTTATTTTCTTTATCAAATTCAATCACTTTTGCCGGTACATCAGAACCGATTTCATAGACTTCACCAACCTTTTTACCTTTCGGCAAAGCAAGATGCTGATTAGGAATAAAACCATCAACACCTAAAGGTAAGGTAATGATAATGCCCTTATCTATGTGGCGGGTAACTTTACCCTCGGTCTCGATATTGATACCATAATTCTGTTCGAAAGAATCCCATGGATTATCATCAATTTGTTTATGGCCAAGAGCGATACGTCGTTCTTCGCGATTGATACCAAGGACCACAACTTCAATCTCGTCAGCTTTTTTAACGATTTCACTTGGGTGGCGTACTTTTTTAGTCCAAGACAAATCCGAAATGTGAACCAAACCATCAATGCCTTCTTCCAATTCAACAAAAGCCCCAAATTGAGTCAAATTACGCACAATACCTTTGTGAATTGATCCAACCGGAAAACGATCCTCAATGTTTTCCCACGGATCCGGATCAAGTTGTTTTAAGCCAAGAGAAATTTTCTTCTGATCTGCTTCAATGCTTAATACAATCGCTTCAATTTCCTGACCAACTGTCAATAACTGGCTGGGATGTTTAATATGCTGAGACCATGACATTTCAGAAATATGGATCAATCCCTCGATACCTTTTTCCAGCTCAATAAATGCGCCATAATCAGTCAGACTGACCACACGGCCTTTAATAACTGCGTCAACCGGATATTTTTCTTCAACCTTTTCCCATGGATGCGGCTGTAATTGTTTTAAGCCAAGAGAAATTCTGTCTTTATTTTCATTATAATCGAGAATCATTACTTCAATCTGTTGATCCAGCTTCACCAGTTCAGACGGATGATTCACTCTGCCCCAGCTTAAATCGGTGATATGTAATAAACCATCGACACCGCCAAGATCAATAAACACACCAAAGTCGGTGATATTTTTAACGGTACCGATACGTTTCTGGCCTTTTTCCAGTGTTTCAAGAATTTCACCACGCTGGCTTTCCATTTCTTTTTCGATTAATACGCGGGATGATACAACGATATTCTTTCTGGCATGATTAACTTTAACGATCTTGAAATTCATTTCGCGGCCAAGGTACGAATCGAAATCACGAATCGGCTTAACATCAATTTGTGATCCAGGCAGGAAAGCATCAACACCCATCACGTTAACGACCATACCGCCTTTAATTCTTCTAACAATGGTACCCGGAATAATCTCATCATTTTCATGTTTCTCAACAAGCCTTTCCCAGACACGAATAAAATCAGCGCGGCGGCGGGAAAGGGAAAGCTGGCCATCGCCGCCTTCTAATGTTTCCAGAAATACTTCAACTTCATCTCCGGGCTTATAATTTTCAATATTATCAAATTCTTCTTTTGGTACCATACCTTCAGACTTAAAACCAATATCGATAATAAAATCCGAATTGGTAATATTTAATATGCGGCCATTGACGATTTCGCCTTCGGTAATATTACGCATAGTCTGATTATATAAGTTTTCAAGGACTTTGATTTCTTTATCCTGATATTCCGACTCTTCTTCCAGATCCTCAAGTTTTACAACAACTTCTTCAAAATCCTCTTTAGGTTTTACTTCTTCCTGCGAAGTGGTTGTTGCCGCCTCTTCAGATTTATTCTCTTCTTTAGCCGGCGGGTTAGGGGTTGATGTTTCAGCAACCTGTTCTTCGGTTACTTCTTGTTTTGTTTCTTCACTCATTAAATAAATTCCTTTGGGTTAATGGTTTCCCACATTATCTGTGGCGTTAATTAATTAAAAAAGTTTAGCAATGTAACAAAAAAAATATGTAAAACAAAATATTTATAACAGGTTACATCTAAAAAAATATTTGTAAATATCCCATAAACATGGGATAGCCAAATAAAAACTTTTTAATATATTTTATCAATAAAAATGTGAGCATAAAATGAACATTATAAAATCATTAAGGAGGACATTTAATATGAGTAAGTTTAGTTTAATTCAATCGGGACGTAAAATATTCATTTTGCTATTCAGTTTATTATTCCTTGCATTCCTGCAAAACTGTGACGATAACGGCACAGATAATGATGAACTTAAAGCGCCAAGCAGTTTAACCATCGTTGATGATAATCCATCCAACTTCCAGATCAGTTGGAAGGATAACAGCGATGATGAAACCGGTTTTAGTATTGAACGCAAAAAAGACAGCGGATCATTTGCAGAGATCGTAGCCGTGGGCGCTGATATTACAGAATATACAGATACGATTACCGAAGGCGGAGAATATTCATACCGCGTGCGGGCAGTTAAAGGAACGGAATATTCGGATTATTCAAACACAGTCAGCGAAACAATCGCTGCGCCAACTGAACACACCACAAATATTACAGCAAGTGAGACCTGGGCTGCCGGTATTCATATCATTGATGGATATGTCTATGTGAGCAACGGCGCTGTCCTAACCATTGAAGCTGGAAGTATTGTCAAATTTAAAGAAAGTGCAGCGCTGGTTATCCAGACAAACAGCGGCCTTATTGCGGATGGTACCGCCGGCACAATTACATTTACCGGTGTGGCCGCAGAGAACGGTTACTGGCGTTTTATTCAATTTAATGACGATGCTTTGAATGCAAGTTGCAGGCTTATTAATTGTGTAATTGAATATGGGGGTGGTTACAGCAGCAGTTCAGCTGAACTTGTCATTAATAACAATGCTACTGTGACTAATTGTACGGTTCGGTTTAGTTCCTCAAATGGAGTTATAATCGATAATGCCGCCAGGCCTTCATTTGATAATAATACGATCACTTTAAACGACCTAAGTCCAATCGCTGCCGGATTTACCAGCGCTGCTAGTATTGGTGTCGGTAGTTATACCGGAAATGTAAGCGATTTTATTGATTTGGATAATGGAACAATTACTGAAAATGGCACGATTTTAAAGCAAGATGTACCCTATCGTATGAATAACTATAATTACGTAGAAAATTCCACCTTAACAATTGCAGCCGGTGCAAGTTTTTTGATGAATGTGGATGCGGCCCTGGTTATAGATACAAATGGCGGATTAACAGCAACCGGCACGGAATTGGATTCAATAAAATTTACTGGCTTTGCTGAACAAAAAGGATATTGGCGTTTTGTAGTATTTGAAGATGATGCACTGGATGCTAATTGTAATTTAGATTACTGCATTTTTGAATATGGCGGCGGTTATAGTTCCAACAGCGCAACGGTTGTCATCAATAATGATGCGACAATAACAAACAGCGCAGTAAGAAATAGTTCAACGCATGGCGTCGAAATTTCAGCTAAAGCCCGGCCAACATTCGATAATAATACTATATCGATGAATAATAAGAGTCCGATCCATGGTGACTTTGAGAGTATGACGTCTATTGGCTACGGCGATTATAATGGTAATACCAGTGATTTTATTGATTTGGACAGTGGCACGTTAACAGAAGTCGGTACATTAAAGAAACAAAATGTGCCTTATCGCTTAAATAGTTATAATTATATTGAAGAAGCAACATTAACAATTGAGGCAGGCACTATCGTTTATTTAAATCAGGATGCCGCACTGGTTGTTAATACGAATGGCGGTATGATTGCCCAGGGCACTATGGATGATTCGGTGTATTTTTCCAGTAATGTTGCCCAAAATGGTTATTGGCGCTTTATTCATTACACCGATGTAGCTAAAGATGCCGACTGCATTATGGATTATTGTCAGATTGAATATGGAGGGGGATACAGTACCAACAGTGCCAGTCTGGTTATAGATAATGATGCCGACATAACCAATTCCACAATTCGTTATAGCTTATCTAATGGCGTGCTGATAGATGATGAGCAGGCCAATCCTACCATCAGCAACTGTACGGTAACCCTTAACGATAAAAGCCCTATCCGGGCTGATTTCGAACATCTTGGATCAATCGGCTATGGCGATTACAATGGAAATGATGAGGACTTTCTGGAAATCGATTCCGGCACCCTGACCGAGACTATGACTCTTAAAAAACAAAATGTGCCGTATCGGTTTAACAATTACAATTATGTCAATAATGCAACGCTTAGCATTGAAGCCGGCACAACGATCCAGATGAACAACGCTGCCAGCCTTATTATAGATGAGAACGGCGGCCTTATTGCTGATGGCACCAGTGAAACAATAACATTCACAGGTTATGTTGCGTCCAATGGCTATTGGAGATTTATTGTTTTTCAGGATGATGCAATTGATGAAAATTGCGAATTGACTCATTGTATTTTAGAATACGGCGGCGGTTACAGTTCATCCAGCGGTATAGTCGATATTCAGAATGTACCAACGGTTACGGATAATACAATACGACATAGTTCAAGTTATGGTATTGTTTATGATATTGATGCGGGAGCGCATGGTGATTATTTATCAGACAACACATTTAGTGATAACACGGCCGGCGATGTAAACGGATATTAAATGAGTTTGAGATTCCCTGTGAAAGCGTATCCGGTTTATCCGGGTGCGCTTTTTTTATGATTAATGGTTCTTCCGGTTTTTGAGTACATCAATCCAGGATCAATCAAAATCATAAAAACATCGGTCAAACAAATTATATATAGAAAATACTA
>JAFGKZ010000073.1 GCA_016928315.1 Calditrichaceae bacterium | reverse complement strand
AACGAAGAAATATGCATAGAAACAGGAACCGTATCATTGGTGGATTGAGCCATATTAACATGATCATTGGGATGTACCGGTTGTTTGGTACCCATTTTTCCACCCAGAATTTCAATCGCCCTGTTAGCTATCACTTCATTTACATTCATGTTAAACTGGGTGCCGCTTCCGCTCTGCCATATTACTAATGGAAAATGATCATTCAGTTTTCCGGCAATCACTTCATCAGCGGCTTGCTCAATTGTTTTTGCTATTTTTTTATCCAAAGATCCTAATTTCTGATTTACCCGCGCCGCCGCTTTTTTAACAACAGTGTGTGCACGGATCATTTCGATCGGAAAAAATTCATTGCCTATTTTAAAATTTTCTGAGGCACGCTGGGTTTGAGCGCCAAAATATTTATCAGTCGGAACAAATATTTCACCAAGAGTATCTTTTTCTTTTCGCATTGATCACTCCAATTTTTCCTTGTAAAGAAATAGCCAAACTTATTGTGTCTGTAAAAAATTTCATTATACCAGTTAACAATTAAAAATTATCTTAAAAATATTAAAACTACAACGGCAGGATTCTATTCTGTTGATATATGGTTCTTTTAATTTGCAATTAACCGGTTCGCGACATTTCTGGATTTTTCCAGGATTTTCTTATGTAAACTACCCCCGTGTGAATCCATTGTTACAACTAAAGGCAGTTCTTCAATCCTGATAACCCAAAAAGCCTCGGGTGTGCCAAATTCTTCCAGCTTAAATACATTAATCACTTCTTTAACCGTATTGGCAATGAGTGTTCCCGCGCCGCCAACGGCATGAAGATAAACGGCGCCCTGATCTTTCAGGCCCTGCGCGGTGAGCGGCCCCATGCCCCCCTTTCCGATCACACCCCGAACATTATATTCCTTAATTACTTCTGCCTGATACGGTTCTTCCCGTGCTGAAGTGGTTGGCCCTGCAGAAACAAATTTCCATAAACCCGAATTATCCTGCTTTACAACCGGGCCACAGTGATAAATCATAGATTCATTGAGAAATTCCCTGATAAAATCCGGTTTTTCCTCAACCATTAACTTATGCGCAGCATCCCTGGCGGTGACGATTACTCCTGATAATAAGACCGTATCTCCCACCTGGAGAGAACGAATTTCCTTTTCGGAAACAGGTGTCTTAATTTTAATCATATTTCACCTCACCATTATTTATTGTCATCGTTTTTCTTCTGAATGCCCAGCAAGTATATGAAACTGAAACGAAAAATGTTGCAGGATGACGATCCTGTGACCCGATAAATACTTCCAAGACTGTTGTTTTACCGCCAAATCCCATCGGTCCGATTTCCAGCTTGTTTAAATCGACTAATAAATCCTGTTCAAGTTTAGCCAGTTCCTTAACAGAACTTCGTTCCCCTATTTTTCTGAAAAATTGCTCTTTGGATAAGGTAAACGATGTATCACGGCCGCCACCAATACCCACACCGATAATGCCCGGCGCGCATCCCAAACCCTGTGCGTTGGTCACCGCATCAATGATTACTTTTCTTACGCCGGCCAAATCACGTCCTGCCTTAAGCGCAGGATGGGGCAATTTATACTGGGCACCAACATTTTCACTCCCGCCTCCTTTGAGCATCAAACGAATTCGTACCATATCATCATCCCACTCATGAAAATGAATATAGGGTGCATTGATACCGATATTATTCCCCGAGTTTTTTGAGGTGATTGGATTAACGGCATTGGGTCTAAGATACTGAAATCCGGTAGCTTCTTTAGCGGCACACTCAATAGCCTGCCGATATTTTTTCTGAGAATCACCTTGCGGATAATCCACATAAAAAACAAGTGACCCGGTATCCTGGCAGATGGGGGTACTTTGCTCTCGGGCCATTTTTATATTATCAAAAATGGTGCTGAAAACATTGTAGGCTGGTGTATTTTTTTCTTCTGTTTGGTAGGCTTGTTTTATAGCCTGCTCCACATCTATCGATAAATCCGTTGCCGATAAACGGATAAGTTCCAAAATTGATTCATTCAATCCCATTGTCACTCCCTATAACTTACAGCTATTTAACAATTAAAAGGATAAAACGGTTAGAAAATATACAAAAATAAATGTCAAGGACAAACAAAGTTTTAGGAATTTTTATATTTATATGGCATGAAAGAAAAAAGCCCAACCAAAATATACTGATTGGGCTTTAAAGTGCGAAAGGGGGGACTTGAACCCCCATGCCCTTGCGAGCACTAGACCCTGAACCTAGCGCGTCTGCCAATTCCGCCACTTTCGCAATTGGGCTGAGAATTTAATAAAAGACCTTTCTCTGTGCAATAGGAAGTAAAATTTTATGTGCCATCGAGGGCGCTGAGAATTTGTTATATTTTTTCCTATTCGGGATCGGCTACTGAGATACGTGCCGGCTTATTTCCCCAGGCCATTTTTAATTCATCCAAAAGGTCAATATAAGTTCCATAATCTGTACCTTCATCGGTTTTTACAGATACAATAAGAAGAGGATTTTTATCTAATTTCTGACCTACAAGGTAAGAAACTTGGCTAATCAAAATTGGCTCACCATCCAATGCAATTTCATTTTGATCATTGATTAAAAGATAAGATAGATTATCCCGATCGACATCGATAATCCCAAAATCCGGAAGAACTAAATCCAAACCCTTCTCAAAATTAATGCTGGTGGTGACCAGGAAAAAAATAAGCAGCAGGAATACAATATCAGCTAAAGATGAAGTGGGGATTTCTGCTTCTCTGTGCTTGGAAAATTTTAAGAACATGACTAATCCTCCTTCTTTGCTGGGTAACTAGTAATAAGATAGGCGATGAATTTTCAAAATCAAGAATTAATTATAAAAAATTTTAACCACCGAGTACACTGAGGAAAATAAAAAATATTACACATCATTATGTATTATTCTATATCCAATCCACTTTCTTTATGAATGTTTTATAATTTTAGCTCACTTTAGACTTTATGACTCTCTGTTCTCTATGGCAAGCATTTACCGGTTTAACGGGTTTTCCTGAAATTTAACCAGCGTATCAAATATAACCGGTTTTAAACTTAAAATTCGGTACTCAAGAAATCGAAAGATGGTTGTAAAATCCTTCCATTCAGAAATAAACCCTTCAGGATGGGTAATCAGTTCTTTGGCTTCTTCAATCGTGGCTTTTACATAATCACCCAAAGATTTATGGATTAACTCATCTTCTAAAGAATTAATAATATTCTGCAGTTCGTTTTTATCCAGCCACACGCCCTGACATTTGCAGCAGTAATCGATCTCGATTTTTGTGGAATCATATTCGAGGACATCCATGGGCGATGAACAAGCAGGACAATTGTACTTTGTTTCTTTGACTTTAAAACGATCCGGATGTTTCCATATTTCAAAATCCATCCAGTTTAAATCTTTATCTGTGTTATCCTTGACCTTTCGAAGCTCATCCCGTTCAAACCAGATGCCCTCGCATTTTTCACACTCATTTACCATTACACCCTGAATTTCTTTGGTTTTGAGATCTACTTTGCATTTGGGGCATTTCATTATTTGTTCTCCGGGATTTATTTACATCAAATATATCATCTAAAAACGAAAACTCCAACTCGAAAGTTAATAATACCTATGTGATCTGCTTAACTTATCTGGTAATAATATTAGTAAGAAATGTTTTTATTTCATCTTTATCTGGTATGCTGGTTCTGCCGCCGGATTTTGTACAGGATAAGGCAGCGGCTGCGTTTGAATATTCTAATACATCCTTCCAGCCATATCTCATTGCAAGACAACCGGCAAAGGCTCCGTGGAAAACATCTCCAGCACCAGTAGTATCAATTGCATTCACCTGGCAGGAGGGCAGTCTGCCTTTGCTCTTTTTCGTTTTCCAGATAAGTCCCATTTCACCCAGGGTAATTACAACGTTTTGATTCAATTTTGACAATTTCTCTAATGCATTATCGATCTCGTTCAATCCCGTGATCTCTTCGGCAAATTTTTCTGAGCAGACAAGATAATCAACTTTATCATACAAATTCGAGGTACCCTGATTTACCGATCCCGCATCGAGAACAGTAATAATATTTTCCGAATTAGCGCGCTTAAGCAAGTCCATTGAAATAGCTGGTTCATGGCCATCAAATAAAATTACTTTTGGTTTGATATTAGATAAATCAATGCTGTCCGTTTTCAATGCCGCATTGTTTTTGCGATAGTTAACCAGTGATCGTTTACCATCCGGTTTAACAAATACTGCGGATATGGGGGTGGGATTATCACCGCGAAAAATCCAATCGGTTAAAACACCGGATTGTTTTAATTCCTGTACATGCAAATTACCCCAGGCGTCATTGCCCAGGTCTCCGGCAAAAGCAACCGATAATCCCATTTTGGCAATAGTCACAGCCGCATTAGCTGCCGGACCGCCGCCGCAGGATAAAAATGAATCGGCAATAGTTTTCTCATCCGGCTCAGGATGATGATCAACCATAAAGTAAAAATCATAAGAAGTTACACCGACACACAGAACATCTATTTTATACATACTATATTTCCAATTAATCAATCACAATTACCAAATTCAATCAAAATTAAAATTCAAAACCAGAATATCCAAAGTAAAATTACTTTTATTTAAATTTTGTATCGAAAGAATCTATTTTTAAAAATAGATAATCACCTCCATAATTTTGTGTATTCATGGTATGAAACTTAAATTTGTATTTTATTGTTTGGAATTTATTTGTTATTTGTGATTTAAGTTTTGGAATTTCTAAAATATAGGAATTGATTCAATGAAATATTTGCTTGTCGGAGAAGAAACCGAACGCCTGCGTTTTAGAATGCTGCTACCAAATGACTTTGATACCTGGATTGATTTATTCAAAAAGGATGGTGTCGGAAATTTTCTTGGCATGACTGATATTTCTACTCCTGAAGAGCAATGTCAAAAATGGTTTGATATAATTATGAATCGATATAAAAATGATCTCGGCGGCATGAATGTTCTAATGGATAAAAACACTGGTAAACTGCTAGGGCAATGCGGTTTACTGGTTCAGGATGTCGATGGGATTAAAGAATTGGAAATTGGTTATGCAATTCTGCCAAAATTCTGGAATCAGGGCTATGCGACCGAAGCGGCAATAAAATGTAAAGAGTATGCCTTTCAGCATAATTTTTCGGATTCCCTTATTTCTATTATTCATATAGATAATATCCGATCAGAAAAAGTAGCCAGAAAAAACGGAATGGCTTTGGATAAACAAACGGTTTTCAAGGAAATGCCGGTAAAAATTTTTAGAGTTAACCGGCTTTAAATCTAATTTATTCTGAACACTCCTCCATTTATCCCAAAATGAGGATTTATTATTGGAAAACCTCGACTCGATCCCTGAGAGAAATCAATAGTTTGTTGAAATAAGAAAAATATGTAAATTACCATTAATTTAAATCCCGGCTTTATAAATATTCTCTTTAAATAAGGAATCATATGCATGGCTGAAAACCAGGATCGAATAAATCAACTTCTGGTGAAACTTGATTCTCTTCTTCAAAGACAATCCGCATTTCAAAATGAAATTGATTTACTAAAAAATGAGATTGAATCACTTAAAGACCGGCAAGCAAAATCAGCGTCTGGATTGGCAACTGAAGAATTTTTACAGACAGACGTTGCAGAACCGATAAAAAAGCCGGAACCAGTCAGTGAATCGGCAATATCCGCTCCGCTCGTAGAATCTCAGGTTTCTTCAACCCAGAGGACAAAATTTAAACTGCCCAGATTTAAAACCGATCTGGAAAAATTTATTGGTGAAAATCTGATTAATAAAATCGGCATTATTATTATTATCATTGCAGTCATCATTGGTGCAAAATATGCCATTGATCACCAGTTAATCAGCCCGCTAACACGAATTATTCTTGGGTATTTTGTTGGCCTGGGATTTTTAGGCGTCGCTATCCGGCTTAAAAAGAATTATGAAAACTTCAGCGCGGTTCTGTTAAGCGGATCCATGGCTATCATGTATTTTATAACCTATGCTGCTTATGCTTTTTACAAACTGTTTCCCCAGGAAGTTGCTTTTATGGTAATGGTGCTGTTTACTGTTTTTACCGTTATCGCTGCAATTAATTATAACAAACAGGTTATTGCTCAGATTGGTCTGGTTGGCGCCTATGGCGTTCCCTTTTTATTAAGTGAAGATACCGGACGCGTAGGAGTACTTTTCACTTATATGGCTATTATCAATGCGGGCATTTTGGCTATTTCTATTAAAAAATACTGGAAGCCGCTTTATTATTCGTCCTTTGCATTAACGTGGATCATTTATTCAGCCTGGTATGTTTCGGATTTTACCATATTAAAATTCTTTGCTTTTGCGCTTAGTTTCGCATTTATATTTTTTATTATATTCCATCTGACTTTTCTTATTTATAAAATCAGAGGTAATGAAAAATTTGAGAAATGGGATATTACACTGCTTTTGCCCAATGCTTTTGTATTCTACGCATTTGGTTATACTATATTAAGTGATCATAATGTCGGCGTCCAGTTGCTTGGCTTGTACACCATCGGTAATGCCCTGATTCATTTTATCACAGGCATGATCATTTATAAACGGGAAGCGGTCGATAAAAATCTGATTTACCTGGTAGCCGGACTGGCCCTAGTTTTTATTACCATAGCCATACCGGTGCAGCTGGATGGCAACTGGGTTACCTTACTCTGGGCCGGCGAAGCCACCTTATTATTCTGGATTGGACGGGGAAAAAAGGCTGCTATTTACGAAAAAATATCCTATCCGTTAATTGTATTAGCCTTTTTTAGCCTGATCCAGGATTGGGCAACTGTTTATAATACTTATATTGTTGAAAATCCCGATACCTGGATTACACCTATTTTCAATATCAATTTTTTAACTTCATTCTTGTGTATTGCTGCATTTGGTCTTATCAATTTTTTGCAATTCAGGAAAAAATTTCCTTCTGCTATTGAGACCGGTTATGCCATTTCAACAATAATGAAATTCGTGATACCAATTATTTTACTGATTGTGCTTTATTATTCATTCCGGTTGGAAATTGAAACGTATTGCGATCAGCTCTACCAAAATTCCCGAGTCGAATTACAAGCAGATAGTCAATATACCTATCCTCAGTTTGATTATGATTTAAAAAAATATAAAACAATTTGGGTGATCAACTATTCATTATTTTTTATGATTGCCTTATCACTGATAAATATTAAAAAGTTGAAAAATAACCTGCTGGCACTTTATAACTTAGGATTAAATGCTTTTACCATATTTGTATTTCTGGTAATGGGATTACTTGTTCTAAGCGAATTAAGAGATAGTTATCTGACTCAATATCTGGCAGAATACTATAATCAGGGTGTATTTAATATTTATATACGCTACATTGCGCTGCTATTGACAGCCGTGTTATTATATACTTCTTATTGCTATATCCATCAGGATTTTATTAAAAAGGATTTTTCTACAGCTTTTGACTTTGTTTTACATGGGTCATCATTATGGATTGTAAGCAGCGAGCTTATTCACTGGATGGATATATTTGATTCAGCCCAATCCTATAAGCTGGGCCTGAGTATTTTATGGGGATCCTACGCTTTGTTTTTGATTATTCTGGGTATCTGGAAGAAAAAGCGCTATTTACGGATATCAGCGATTGTATTATTTGGTGTCACCCTGCTGAAATTATTTTTCTATGATGCAGCTCATTTGGGCACCATAGCCAAAACGATACTGTTCCTGATTCTTGGCATTTTGTTGTTAGTAATTTCATTTTTGTATAACAAATATAAGAATTTAATTTTCGATGAAGACACAAATTAACATTATCTTAATACTGCTATTTTATTTTTCATTAGTCAATGCCCAAATGGAAAAATACAATTTCAAACGGGAAATAAATGGTGTAACAGATACCTGGCATAAAATATCCCTGCCAGATGATTTATTTGGCAAGGTTCAAAACAGTTTAAATGATATCCGTATTTATGGTATTACAGACCAGGATACCCTGGAGGCGCCATATATTTTAAAAACACTGACCGGATTAACGCAATGGATTGATATTCCATTTAAACTGTTAAATCAATCGCATAATCAAAATGAATACTATTTTACATTTAAACTATTCCGTGATGAGATTATCAATCAGATTAATTTGAATTTCTCTAACAGTAATTTTGACTGGCGGATTAATCTTGAAGGCAGCCAGAATCAGCATAAATGGTACACTATTATTGAAGATTATCGCATATTATCCATTCAAAACGAGATGATAAATTATGCATTCACAACTCTCAAAATACCAGACTCGCATTATAAATATTATCGCTTATCCGTTCCATCTTCTGAACAGCCGAAATTCTCATCAGCCAAAATATATGATTTAAAAGTCGTCGAAGGAAAATATCGTGATTATCCCGTTATGGCAAAAAGAGTGAATACCAATGACAAATACAATCAAACGGTTATAGAAGTATCCTTGCCAATGCCGGTTCCGGTTTCATTTGTAAAATTATCGGTAAGTGATAAGATTGATTACTACCGGCCGTTGAGTATTCAATATTTATTAGATAGTGTTAAAACTGAAAAGGGATGGAAATATAATTACATTTCCCTGGTAAGTGGAACCCTGAGTTCGCTTGAAGATAATGAGTACAACTTTAATCAGAGAATAACCAATAAATTAAAAGTTATTATCAAAAACTATGATAACCAGCCACTTAATATCGAAACGGTAACCGTTAAAGGTTATGTGCATGAATTGATTGCCCGTTTTAATAAACCTGCTCAATATTATCTGGTATATGGCAATAAACGGGCTTACAAACCGAATTATGATATTATAAACTTTCAGAAAAATATTCCTCGACAATTATCCGCATTAAACTTAGATAAAGAAATCTCTATTCAAAAAACCGAACTGCCTATAATTGGACCGCTGTTTAGCAACCCAGCCTGGCTGTGGGTAATTATGATTATTATCATTCTGGTATTAGGTTGGTTTTCAATTCGGATGTTAAAAGGTAAATCATGATTATTTAACTGGTTTCGGGTTTAGATAGTGATTTCCAGCATTAAAAAATATGGCATAAGGCTTTGTGTATTTTGTTTTGTTATATATTCATCCTGCAACAGCTATTTATTTTACCAGGCGCCGCGATATGATCATCAAACGCTTGAACAGATTGAAACTGATCCCAGAGTAACCGAAATTGTATATGACATGTCTTTTGGAAAACAGACCTCTTTCTATATCTCACCTAAAACACTAAAAGGACGCGCACCGGAACATTTATGGATTTTGTTTGGTGGAATTAATACACCCGCTTTTGGCTGGTACCAATGGTTTAGAGATATACCGGATTCATGCTGTGGTTTATATCTGATTGAATATCCGGGTTATGGAAAATGTGAAGGTGTGCCCAGAGCGGAGCGTATTCTACAATCAAGCCTGGCTGCTTTTGATGCATTAGCGCTTCACCTGGATGTACCAATTGAAATGCTGGAAGAAAATCTGGGGTTGCTCGGGCATTCATTGGGCTCATTAACCATGATGCAGTTTACGCCCTATGTGAATGAAAAAGAGATATTACTTATATCTCCTATGACAAGATTATCTGACCAGGTTAAATATATGTATGGTAATTTTAAAGGCGGCTTATTAAATTTAATTAATCCGGAAGAATATGATAATTGGACCCGATTAAATGAAATATTACAACAGAATAATCCGCCAAAGATTACTCTCATTCACGGCGATCAGGATGAAGTCATTCCTGTCACTATGAGCAGGGAACTGGCGGCTCTTTCAAATTCAATAATCTATTATGAAATTCATGGCGCCGGCCATTCCGGACTGATAGCCCGAGAACTTGAACTTATTAAAAAAATTATGTTTGAGAATTGATAGTTATTAGCGGTATTATTATTGTGCGCCTAATATCTGTTTGATATGATGCTGCGTATGTCTTAAATAATCTTTAATGATAAATTCCAGCGTCACAGGTTCCTCTTTTCCGATGTTACATTTATTAAGTTTTGTTTCATCCGGAAGGTGTTCAATAACGTGGCATAATTGCTGATTTATTTCATTCCAAAAACGGATTAAATCGTGCCAGTCCAGTTCATTATAATGCTGAAGACGCACCCATTCATTTTGATTATAAGGCGGAAATTGATCCGCCGCATTATAACCGGCCCTGACACAGCGCTGATGATTGTTTAAGGCCGAATCAATTAAATGCCCGAGAATTTCTTTCTTTGACCATTTATCCGGTAATAATTTACTTTCTGTTTCATCAGAATGTACTATCGATAGTTCGGAAACCATCTTATGAACCAGCGAACGGATTTCCTGTGAGGTTTCTTTCATTTTACTTCTTCCTTGATTGTTTTAATGACTTCATTTTTAATTGTTTATCAGAATTATATTGCCGTTTCAATGGGTGATGGTATTTAAATTACTTTAAAATATCGTGATCCAGCTTGACTGGTGATTTTCCTCTAAATGGAATTTCTCCTGTCAGCGCTTTAACCACAGCCTCCTGCATATATCGATCACTGCTGTAAGCATTAATCAGAACAGGAATATGCTGAAAATAAAAATTCAGATAATAGGGATTACTGTAAGAAACACAAATCATTTTTTCTTTAGGCAGCATATTAAACATCCACACCGATTCTGCTTCTGTTCCCTTTAAAAAAGGCAGGCCAACCGGATCGAAATACTTATTTTCGAAGCAGGCGATAATTTTATCAAAATAAGCCAGGCTGTCCATCCGCCAGTTCCAATCACGATAACCTAAACTATATTGTAATGTTACCTCGAATCCCTTGTCTTCCAGCAATTTTTTTGTAGGCATGAACAGCTGGGATTTATCCGTGTGACTGACATTCACCAGTAAAATTTTCTTCGATTTTTTCGGATCAAGCGGCAGGCTGTCTTTCTCACCACGAATTAAGGTAACCGCTTTTTCGGCTGTTTCAGTTGCTATCTGATCTGCAGATATTCGGTCTTGCTCCGCTAAAGGATTAAATAATTTCTGTGGTTTCCTCAATAATCCGAATCGTTCTTTTACCGCCCAAATACGCTGAACGGCATCATCAAGCCGTTCCATTGGAATTTCTTTGCGCAATATTCGGGCTTCCAGCGTATCCATAAAAGCCAGATCAGGCCATAGCATTAAATCCACACCGGCGGCAAAGCTGGCGATGGAGGTCTCCAGTTCATTGGCATAATATCCGGCCACCCCGCCCATATTCAGTGCATCGGAAATAACAACACCATTAAAATTCATTTCCGTTTTTAATAATTTAATAATCAGTTCAGATGATAAACTGGCCGGCAGCAAATTGCCGTTGAATTTTTCTTTTTGATAAGCCGGAAAGATCAAATGCCCAACCATAATCGAAGGCGCTTCATAAGCAATCAATTCCTTAAAAACTTTTCCATATGTTTTCTGCCATTCTTCCCAGCTTAAAGGATTCTGAGAAGTCATTAAATGCTGATCGCGAATGGTAGCGCCGTCACCCGGAAAATGTTTAATGGTGGTAATTATATCCTGACTATGTAAACCGGCAATCTGTTTTTTTAATAAGGGTAAGGCGAAGTCCGGATCATCGGAGATAGATCTTTCCAAGACAAGGGAATGCAGAGGATTCATATTAAGATCAACCACCGGATGCAGAAGCCAGTTCATACCAAAATCCCGGGCTTCTTTGGCAATGGATTGGCCATATCTATAAGCAAGCTGCTCCAAACCGGCTGCGCCCAAGGCCATTTCAACCGGCATCTGAGTATATGATTCTGGGTATTGCAGGCCCAGACCTCGTTCAAAATCTTCCATAAAAATCAAAGGATATCTGGAATTGGCCGCGTAATCCTTAATACTTTCTTTAATATAGTATTCCATGCTTGAATCTTTTGGTGCAAAATAGAAATAATACCAGTCGGGTAAAAATAGGCCTCCAATGGGATACTTTTCAAAAAAGGCCTTAAGACCTTCACCTTTAAAAGTTTTATGGTCATAGTATTTGCCTAAAATTACCATAGTCTGCCCAATTTTCTCCCGCAGATTTAGATTTTTCCACCCATCCCTCTCAGATAGACTGGAATTGGATTGAGCTTTGATAAATAAAATGAATGAAAATAAACTGGATAAAAATATAATCTTAAATTTTATTCTCATAAAATAATACTTTTGGATAATGATCTAATCGGTTTAAATTGTAATAATTTTTTATCATAAAGTATCAGATAGTTTAAATAAATGCAATCCCTGAGGAATAAAATTATTTTCGAAAAAAAATTGTAAGAAATTATTATTATCACTATCTAATAGGATACAAACAGATTTCAGTGACTAATTTGTCAGGCAACTGTTAAATTAAAGTCTTATGAGTATAAAGATATTTGAATGATTCAATCAAAACAAATGGATAAAACTGATAAAGAAGCGTTATTTATCAGGATTTTGAATGAAAACAAGGATCGCATTTACCGGTTATGTCTGGGTTATCTGATCGATAAGCAGAATGTGGATGACCTGTTTCAGGACGTTATGGTTAATATCTGGCGCGGATTGGATTCATTCAGGGGCGAAGCAAAGGAAAGTACCTGGGTCTATCGGATAGCAGTAAATACATCGCTTATTTATAACAAGAAAACGAAGAGGATACAACAACTGATTAATCAACAGGAAATGGATGAAATTATTGATCAGACAAGCGAAAGCATTGAAACCAGAATGAATTTGACGGCTCTGCGGAAAAGTATATCCGGTTTGAAGAAGCAAGACCGCTTAATAATAACCTTGTTATTGGAGGGTATGAGTTATCAGGAAATTGCTGATATTACAGGCATTTCACTTAATTATGTGGGCGTAAAAATAAATCGCATTAAAAAACAATTAGAAAAGATGATCAATGGATAAATTAGATCAAAATATTAACACACTGCAAAAATTGTGGCAGGATCAAAAATTAAAGGATATAAACATGAATGCAGTAATAGCGCCGGATTCATTCATCGTTAAACAATTACGGACATTTGAGAAACTCCAGCTTAGGATAAATGCCGTCAAAATTACCTTATTAGCTATGATTATGGGATCATTTACCTGGTATTTATTTAAGTACAGCGATCCATCTCCATCTGTTTTACTGGGCTTATTCTGGATTGGAGCCTGCTTAACGATTTTTACCATTCTTTACTTGATGAAACAATTTAAGGCAAGCCGGCTAAATTTTTCATTGCCGACAATCGATTTTATTGATCTGGCTATTGAAAAAGTCCAGGAACAAAATAAAATATTCAGATTGATTTTTCCTTTTCTGGTACTTGGATTGATTGCCGGTCTAAATATTATTTATCTTGGCCTATTAACCGATCTATCGATTGGCATACGTATAGCTTACCATCTGATTGTATCTTTATTACTAATCGGATTGATACCCCTTGGTTTTAAAATACGAAACTGGAAATTTAAAAAAGAAAATCAACCGGTGATTGATGAGCTTGTTAATTTTAAAAATGAAATAAAGGGATAGAACAATGAATTCAAAAATAATATTTATAATCATTTTCGGCCTGCTTCTATTATCGATTGTTGGATTTTTATTAACGCATACTCTAAACATAACCGATTCTTCGGATTTTTTCAGGGGAATGGCCACCGGGATAACCGGAACAGCCATCGCCGTATGGATCGTTGTGTTTAGTGTGTCCATCTTTCGTAAATCAGCAGCAAAAGATACATTTATAACAAAAATGCCTAAAGATTATATGTTATTAAGCGCAGGGATGATTTGTATGCTTACCGGAACAGTATTAGCGTTAAATAATGAAGACAACTCAATTATCCTGTTCAGTTGTGTGATTATTTTTGTTCTTTCGATGATATTCAATCTCATTTATATCCGAAGAATCAAAACCAGCCCGCAGCAATAGTAGCTGGTAAAGCAATTACATTAAATTATGAAAATCTTGGATAGAATGTTATCATAAATAAAAAACCGCAGAATTTTTAATGACTCTACAGTTCAACAAATTATTAACCAACATTTCTCACTTTAATTTTGGACAAATAATTCGAGATGGAAACATCCTTGTTTAACTTTCATTGCCACGACCTTTAGGTCGTGGTAGTAAAACAAGCGCTTAAGTCGGGCTTTAGCCCATAGTCCAAAAAAATGTGGTTCCTAATATATATTTTCTTTTGACTAAAGTCCTGTTGCCTGGCGCTATTTTAGACTCTACGACCTAAAGGTGGTGGCAATAATTTAAAAACAAACATAATCCTTTTGTTTTATAATACTTATCTGCATAAATCTGAAGTGAGAAATGTTAGTTATTAAGTTACCAAATAAGATCAATTTAAAACTATTTATCCGATAAACTCATTGCCCACTTTACGCGCCCGTTCCGGTTTATCCAGATCAATTCCTGCTGCCAGACCAATTTCGACCAAGAGGTTCCAACCGGCGCTTAAGAAAATATAAGGATTCATAGCTCCTGCATTCGGTACCTTGATAGTATTGAATGGCGTTTCTTTAGTTGATATAGCCACCACTTTTAATCCGACACCATCAACCAGCACTTCCTGGAATTTCTCAATTTCTTCATCGATTGGGTCCACAACAAATACAATATCATTCGCATCCATCACTTCTTCAATACCGTGTACTGCATAGGTACCTTCTAAATAATCAGATTTCTTACGGGTAATTTCATTTGTTTTAAGTGTCAATTCTTCGGCAACGCCATCATTATAACCTGCAAAATATATAGTTGGCGCTTTTTT
>JAFGKZ010000004.1 GCA_016928315.1 Calditrichaceae bacterium | reverse complement strand
CTTTCATCTCTCCCTGATCATAGACCAGGGCTAAGTGCGCCCAATGATCAATAGATGCTCGGAATTGCGTATTTATCCAGGTCCATCCCGGATTTGAATTTCTAAGCGCCCATTGTATTGTTCCATCCGGCATCCGGGCAATTTCATACTCACCTTCTCTGCTCATTATAATGCCGCCCCAAATCGGATTTGTTCCCGGACCGGTGGGATATATCCAGGCTTCTAAGGTGAAATCACCGGTCAACCGCAGACTTTCGTCACCCCAGGCATTGACATAACCATCCGTGTCGTCTGCATTTACCTGCACTGCGTTACCATTATCTTGTAATCCATATCCAAGGGGTACTCTATTATACTCTAAAGCAAGCTGAATTGAATCACCGGCAATACCGGAGTATCCATAGGAAGAACTGCCCAAAGTCTGCAAATTTTTACGCTTTATCATCAGTTTTTTACGCGATTTATCTATAATAATAATCCCATAAATATTGTTATTGAATGCATTATCTACTGCAAAATAGAACGGTGTATCGCTTAAATCCAAAACAGACTGAGCGCTGTCAATTTCCGGATACGTCCATACAACCCTGCCCAATTCCGGGTAATTGCCAGATGCGGATCCGTCACCGGTAATCACTTCTTTTGCGACAAAATCCGGATTGTTGACAGCAAATTTTAGCGTCCGCGGATTTATTCTAATTTTCTGAAATTGGTACCGGTGCTGCTCATCATATGCATTTACTTCAGTATAAGCCACGGGATTGATGTCAGAAGAGTTCACTGTAAAATATTCTTTAGCTATGGTATCAGTCTCCACTATTGAAAAATCACAATAGATAACAGCTCCGTGTGTCGTATCGCCTCCTACAAATAAGAGATACTCATCGCCTCCGGGTACAGGCAAAATACCATCAGGGTATTCCAGTATTTCCTGAGCGCTTCTGTAATAAGCCGGAAGAATGGTTGTCGCTTCACTCACATCTCCCTTTGAGTTCTTAACATATACTTTACCTTTGGAATCAGCCGGTATAATAAAGGGCTCTGTATTTTTATAAAAGGCGCCGTTTTTTATCAGAGTAACATTCTGTTTTTCGCCGTCAACCGTAACATCTGCATTAACAGAAAGTATAGGAAAACCACGCGGAGTCGCGTTGACTAACACATGTCTAAAATCGGGGGTAAAAGTTGCCAGAACAATATCGGGTGATGGATCAGCTCCCGGACTTTTCATACTGATAATCGTATTGGGATGCATTTGCAAATCCATGATATTATCAGGCCGCCCCTGGTTATTCCATTCATCCTGAACTTCTGAGGACGGTGAAGACATATACCAGTTGCCCGGATAGTTGCGATCTTCGATTTGATATTGCGCTCCTGTTTTTTCAACATCGAAAACTTTGGAAACCAGATAACCAAATGTAAAGCCCGGATCATAAAAATCTGTTCCGGCATACACGCGGTACAGATAGGCTTCACCATCACCGAGATCGGCATGAATATTGACAACTACCGGATCAATATTGGATTTCCACGATGACCAGTCCACATCATTTTCGAAACTCTGTGTATCTGAATTCCAGCGGCCGATTTTTCCATCGACCTGGGTCACGACCAGGGAAATTGGCGCGCCAAGCTGGATGCTTTTAAGTTCATCCATCGTAAGCGCTATCTGCTTTCCGTTTTTGTCCTGTTCAATTACAACATAGGGTGATGATTCGTCAGGAAATCGTTCACCTGGCGACAGGGTATTGATAGTCTCCGGACTTGTAATGGTTGCGATAATTTTCTGACCCACTACAACGTTAAATTGAGTTTCAACATCATATATAGGAGCGCTGCCCTGATTCTCAAAGTAAATACCCAGACTAATGTAAGCCGCTTCGCTGGGATTCACAGAACGGGATTTACTCCAGTTTACTTCCTTGTTTACCGAATTACTGTAAGTATAGGAGGCTGAAACAGACATGGACATGGTGGCCGAAGCGCTCGCGTTAATTCCACCCGTACCCGCTTCAGCCGTGACGGTTTCCTCATATCCAACCTCAACGCCAACGCTTGCCTCATGCGTGGTCGTCTCCGACTGACTGCCCCCGTCCGTATCTGTTATCTCCCCATTTGGTGTGATACTATACTGTGGCATTTTAACCACAATGATAGGACTGGATGCCACCAGAGGATTATTTTCCGGCCAGGTTACGGCCGGGTGCATGTTGACGCCGGTTACTTCCGTATAATCACTGTAGGGATCGCCATCCGTGCTCCAGCGCAGCGGATCGGTAATGTAGTAATTTTTTGTTGTGTCGCCATCCCAGGCCTGCAGGCCATCGATGGGTGAATATGTATAACCATTCACCTCCAACGCATTTTCTATGCCGTCTTCATCGTCATCGGCGGTTGCCTTTAACAGCCGAATCGTGCCGTCGGGCGCTTTTAACTGAATGGACTTTCCCGGAACGTTTATCTGCGATGGTTGTCCGAAGAGAGGATTAGATGAAAAAAAAGAAACCACTAAACAAAATAGTGTGATCTTCAACTTAAAACCTATAAATTGATGTAACATAATTTCCCCCTGTTATTAATAAAATTTCCTTCTTTATAATAGAAGCGTAAAAAATAAACAAAAGTGATAATGTTTATACAACACTAACCTGAGTTCGACCTAAGATTTATACTAAATTGAAATTCAATAAATCAGGCTCTGTTAAGTAGGAATGTAGTTTTTGGGTTAATTTGCACTGTTTGACCCACCCCTCCCGAAAAATCGGGATACCCTCCATAATACCGCGCCAACAGGCGGGTGTGTCCACCGACGCACATTAGGGATGGACGTCCTGTCCACCAGTCAGTCTGCAGACTGATCCGCCCATTGGCGCGACTGGCGGATGATGGACAGGGAGGGTTAGTCGTATAGCCATTTCCAACTAACTTTCCTAATATATCTAATTGAATTTCTTACATCGAACTCACGTTAAAAGTAACGATTCTCCTTTGTTTAAGGTAGATAAGTATGCAAATGCTTGTTTAACAGATTGCAGAACACGTCTATTTTCTTAACTGATTAACTGTTAAACCGGAATTTGAAGTCATAAACTTTTGAAAGTACGATAATCGTTCATTGGATTTTTTAACAATCAGACTTTCATTATCATTGGTTTTAATTATTTCAGCATGGCTGTGAATGAGATATTTTTCAGCAGAATCCAGGTCGCCCATTTTGGCATAGCAGTAGCCCAGTGCGTTTTCCGCTTCAGCCATATCCTGATCTGTATCCGGAAAGTTTTCCTGGCAGGTAAGATAGGCTTCATTTAACATTGGCAAAGCTTTTAATAATTTATTCTGATCCGTTAACAGACTGCCTAACGCTATCAGGGTTCCGATTTTTCGTGTATGTCTGTATGGATACAATTTTTGTAATTGTTCATAACCGGAATCAAGATAAACGTTAGCCTCATCATTTTTGCCCATTTGATAAAGTACAATCCCAAGATTGGACGCCGTAACCGCTTTGTAGGGATGGTCTTCCTTGTAAACGTTCTGCATGATATCCATCACCTGACGGTAATAGTTTACTGCTTCATCATAACGGTTTAATTTTACCAGTATATGTGCAAGATTACTCATGCTGGCGCCCGTTTCAGGGCTGTTCTTTCCGAATATCTTCTGTCTAAGCGCTAAACCTTCCCTGGCATATTTTTCAGCTTCAGCATACTTTCCCATCTTAAACATAAGTCTGCCCAGGTGATTTAACGTATGGGCAACATCAGGATGATCATCGCCTAACAATTTCCGGCGCATGGCTAAGGCTTGCAGATACATTTCTTCTGATTGTTGATAATTTTTATAATTGCGGGCTATCGATGCTCTTGCGTTTAAAATATCTGCTATAAGCTGGTGCTCGCTGCCCAGCTCTTTCGTATATATCTGCTGACTTATGGCATAAAACGAATCCGCCGAAGCAATATCCCCCTGCTCAAACACAAGCTCAGCTTTAATCTGCATTAATTCACCCCTTGCCACAGGATTCAGATCTTTGACTGATTCGGTCATCCTAATGGCAATATTTATTAAAGAATCAGATTTTTCAAACTGACCTTTTTGCATATACAATTCGCCGAGATTGGAAGATGCCATTAAAACTTCTTTGCTTGTTTCACCGAATAATTGCTTATTCTGGTTTAAAGCCTGCTGCAGAAGAACCTCTGCCGCCTCATAATCCGAGATTCTACGATATACATCCCCGATAATCCCAAACATTGCCGTCTGAATTTCAGGTGTATCAGACAATTCTTTGTTGATTCGCTTAGCGCCTTCAGAAAGCAGATCCCTGGCGGTAATGGTTTTGCCGCGTGCTTCCTCCGGACTGGCCGCTTCAAACAGACTTCCTAGAAATTCAGATACAGCCTTGGCTTTTTGGGTTTCCTGTAGAGCTTCTTCCGTTTGTTTTTTTAACATGCTTGTATAAAAAACGACTACTGACGTAATTACAACCAGGAATAAAGAAATCAGGGATACACCAACCCGATGTCTTTGAATAAATTTACGTGATCGATAAATAAGAAAATCACCACTTGCTTTAACCGGTAATCCCTGCAAATGACGGTTAATATCATCTTTCATTTGTTCAACATTATCGTATCGTTGCAGCGGCTCTTTCTTTAAGGCTTTCAGACAAATGTTGTCTAAATCCCCCTTTATGCGCTTTACAGACTGGTTAATTTGAATTTTATTATGGTGAACACCTGTTGATTGTTTGATTGCCGTACTGGGTCTTGAGGGAATGACATTGGAAATGACATTTTGAATTTCGGTTATCTGGTCTGATTTAAAAATATAGGGCCGCATCCCGGTTAACAGTTCGTATAAAATAACACCAAGAGCATAGACATCTGTCGCCGTTGAAATTTCATAACCATTGATTTGTTCGGGTGCAGCATATTCCGGTGTGAATGGCGCTTTTTCATTAAAGGTGATTGTTTGTATCCGCAGATCGTTATCTTCGGATTCAAATACTTTTGCGATTCCAAAATCCAAAAGTTTAATCTGCCCAGAATCTGTCACAAATATGTTGCCAGGTTTTAAATCCCTATGAACGATCAGGTGGCTATGGGCATATCTCACCGCTTCACAAATTTGAAGAAACAACGACAATCTTTGTTCAATTGATAAACTATTAGCTTCGACAAATTCAGCAAGATTTTTCCCTATTACCATTTCCATGACAAGAAAAGGCAATCCGTCTTCTGTTATACCACCGTCAAGCAGCTTGGCAATATTCGGATGATTCAATTTCGCTAAAATCTGTCGTTCCTGGCGGAATCGTTCCATAAATCCGGCTGTGCTTAATGATTGATGGATTACTTTGACGGCTACTTCCTGTTCAAACGATCCATCTGAGCGATGGGCCTTGTAAACCGTTCCCATTCCCCCGGATGATATTACACTTTGAATCGTGTATTCGCTTAACGTTTTTCCAATTAACCGATCGGCAAATTTGGATTGAGATAAAGATTTAAGATTAATATCCGGTTTATTCGCACCCAATAAATGGTGCAATTTATCTTCTTCATCGAAAAGAGAACAAACTTCAAGATATAACGCATTATCAGACTGACATTCATTTTTTAGAAATACATCTCGTTCAGACTCTCTCATCTCAGACGCGGAATGAAAGAGCGATTGTATTCTATCCCATCGTTCGATATCCATCGGATAAAGTTCCCTTCAATATCAGTCGGTTTTGTTAAGCTCACGACTTAGCCAGGCTCTCGCCAAACGCCAGTCCCGCCGGACGCTTGGAAGCGATATATTAAGAACCTCAGCAATTTCCCGATGCGTAAGTCCGCCAAAAAACCAATATTCAATGACCATAAACTGGCGCTCATTTAATCTTTTAAGCCGGTCAAGCGCCTCATCCAGGGCAAGCATTTCATCAGGAGGAAACTCCTGAATTAAATCCTCTCCGGCAAGCGTCAAGGGTATCTTTTCAGCGCTTCTTTTTTGTGATTTTTTAAAACGGGCATAATCAATGATTATGCGTCTCATGGATTGTGCGGCAATAGCAAAAAAATGGCAGCGATCATTCCATTGTAAATTTTGCTGATTCATCAGTTTCAGGTAAGCTTCATGCGCTAAGGCTGTAGGATTGATCGTATTCATTTTATTTTCATTGTATAATTGCTTTTCAGCAATATTGTGTAGTTGGCCATACACTAACGGTATCAATTGATTAATTCGTGTACGATTGCCGGCTGATACTTCCTGCAGAATTTCGGTTATATCTGCATTCTCAAACATAAAACTGGTCTCCAGTAAAAAGTATTATTTTGAAACTCAGGATAGGATAAAATGATTCCGGTTTAGGAAAATATATTTAAATCTCAATTTGAATTGATTACACTGGCGGGGTATAAATGGATTTAATTTTAACTATATTGAAGAATTTTTATTTCTGAAATAATATGCTTACACAATAAAAGTGGCAATATGTGATTTGCACTATATTGCCACATCATTTGATATTATTTTTAATGGTGATGTCCATCCGGCCCATGCACATGCCCATGCTGTAATTCTTCTTCAGTCGCTTCACGAATATCAGCAACTTCGACATCAAAATTCAATGTTTCACCAGCCAGAGCATGGTTGCCATCCACCGTTATTTTATCGCCATCGACTTTGGTTACCGTAACAATCTGAATACCTTCATCAGACTTTGCCTGAAATTGCATCCCGGCTTCGATATCTTCAATTCCCTGGAAAACACTTTTGGGAATAACCTGTATCAAGGCCTCATCATGCACGCCATAGGCTTCTTCAGGCGGAACCGATATATTGAATTTATCTCCGACCTGTTTACCTTTTAAAGCGTTTTCCAAACCGCTTATGATATTCTTATTCCCATGCAGATAGGATAATGGCTCTTTATCAGAAGAACTGTCGAGAACCTCGCCATTCTTGTTTGTTAATGTATAATGGATTGAAACCACTTTGTTATCAGAAATTTGCATAAAAAATCCCTTCATTTAATTTTATAATACGGGCACTAACAAGGTAAGAAAATATGGTTGACATTTCAAATTGAATAATTTTTGTAAAATCCGGAATTTGTTTGGCAATGGAAAAAATACTAAATTCGCATTATTAAACTGATAAGAAATCTTCGTTGCAAGGAGTGCTTTATGAATTTGAGATATTTGATAATTGTACTGGTAATATTATTGATTGCATCATTTTGTACTTCAAAAAAATCAGACAGTTTAAAAGACGCGTTCAAAGATAAATATCTCATTGGTACCGCTTTAACAGATTATCAAATAAAAGGTAATGATCCCAAATCGCTTCAGACTGCAGGTGAACAATTTGATGTTATTACACCGGAAAACGTATTAAAATGGGAAAAGGTACATCCTGCTCCCGGCATATATAATTTTGGACCTGTTGACAGCCTGATTGAATTTTGTGAGAAAAACAATTTAGCCGTAATAGGGCATACACTGATTTGGCATCATCAAACTCCGGAATGGGTATTTAAGGATAAAGAAGGCAATCAAGTTTCAAAAGACACGCTTCTTAAACGTATAAAAGAACATATCTTTACTGTTGTTGGAAAATACAAGGGAAGGATTCATGGCTGGGATGTGATTAATGAGGCCTTTGAAGATGACGGCAGTTTTAGAAATACTCTTTGGCGCCAGATTGCCGGAGAAGACTATCTGCATAAGGCATTTGAATGGGCCCATGAAGCGGATCCGGGCGCTGAACTCTATTATAATGATTATAATATGTGGTATAAAGGCAGGCGGAATGCTGTTGTTAAAATGGTCAATGAATTCAAAACTAAAAATATTCCAATTCATGGTATTGGATTGCAGGGCCATTGGGGATTGAATTATCCTACCGTAGATGAATTGAATGAAGTTTTCGAAATATATTCCAAATTAGACATTAATGTCATGGTAACCGAACTCGATTTAGATATGCTTCCCCGTCCGGAAGATTATGAAGGAGCCGATATCAGTGTAAATTATGAAGCCAAAAGTGTACTGAATCCCTGGCCGGATAGTTTACCCGACTCTATGCAGACTGTCGTTGCAGACCGCTATGCTCAATTCTTCACTATTTTTAATAAATACAGTAGTTCTGTTAGCCGGATTACACTCTGGGGTGTGCATGATGGCCAATCATGGCGTAATTACTGGCCTATCCACGGCAGAACAGCTTATCCTTTGCTATTTGATCGCAATCATCAGCCGAAAAAGGCTTTTTTTGAGGTGATAAAAACAGCTCAACAGAAGTAAGAAGTAAGAAGTAAGAAGTAAGAAGTAAGAAGTAAGAAGTAAGAAGTGATAATGAACAAAAATATTATACTATGCAATTGTGCTTAAAAAATATATAAAATGTAATGTTATCAGTAGCCAATAACTTAATAACCAATTTTAGTCGCTTTAGGCATTTTAGTACACTTATAAACTTACCCATATGATCAGAGATGCAAATATAAATGATGCAGCCGAAATATGTGATATTTATAATCCATATATTCTAAATTCCACCATTTCCTTTGAAACTGAGCCTGTAACTGAAACAGAAATGGCCGCACGCATTTCCGGTAATGGGAAATTACCGTGGCTGGTTTATCAAGAAGATGACAAGATTCTCGGTTATGCTTATGCCACTAAATGGCGCATCCGGCAGGCCTATCGTTATTCGGTTGAGAGCGCTGTCTATATTGACTCGGAAGAAACCGGACGCGGCATTGGAACCTTGTTATATACTGAGCTAATCAAGCGTTTAATATCCATGAATATCCATGCGGTAATCGGCGGAATCGCCCTGCCCAATCCTGCCAGTATTGCCCTGCATGAAAAATTTGGCTTCGAAAAGGTCACCCATTTTAAAGAGGTGGGATTCAAATTTAACCAGTGGATTGATGTGGGCTATTGGGAATTGATATTAAAAAAGTAATCTTACTATATATCTTATTCTTTTGAATTAATTATCCTGACCTACCGTTAATAAAGTTATAAAAGTATCAGAATTAGCTTTGTTATATACCTTTTAGTTTTGTAAATTGGATTGGTTTTCCACTTTTTGAGACTATTACAAAATTTATAGAGGTTTAATATGAAATTCGATCCAAGTAATGCCATACAGGATAATCTCGCATTCGGTGAATTCGGCGGGGTTAATCCATCCATTACCGATTCTGCTACTTATACATTTCTTAGCCAGGAACGCATGGAACAAATGTTTGACCATGAAGTAAAGGGCTGCTTTCTGTATTCCCGGCACTGGAATCCCAGTGACCGATACCTGGCAACCGCCCTGGCAAAAATGGAAGACAGCGAAGATGGCCTTGTAACTGCTTCCGGGATGTCCGCCATTAGCTGCGCTATTTTGCAGATTTGCAGCAGCGGCGATGAAATGATTTCCGGAAGAACTGTTTACGGCGGAACGTACGCCCTGTTTAAAAATTTTCTGCCTAAGCTGGGTATTAATGTTAATTTTATTGATATCACTGATCTTGATGTTGTAGAAAGATCTATTACCGATAAAACAAAACTTATCTACTGTGAAGGACTTAGCAATCCTTTATTAGAAGTAGCCGACATCCCTAAATTAAGAAAAATAGCCGATAAATATAATTTAAAACTTATCGTTGATAATACATTCAGCCCAATGTTACTTTCACCCATTCGCCTGGGCGCTCATGTTGTTGTGCACAGTCTTACCAAATTTATAAACGGCACTAACGATTGCGTGGCTGGCTGCATTTGTTCTTCAAAGGATTTCATTAATCAATTAACCGATATTCATTCAGGCGCTTCTATGCTGCTGGGTCCTGTATTGGACAGCTACAGAGCGGCAAGTATACTAAAAAATTTGCACACTTTACATATTCGTATGCAAAAACATAGCGAAAATGCCCTTTATGTAGCCGGGCAATTTGAACAACTGGGATTTAAGACTTTCTATCCCGGATTAAAATCACACCGTCAACATGAATTGCTGAAAAAACTATACAATCCCAAATATGGTTTTGGAGGGATGATGGCCGTGGATTTCAAAAAAATTGAAACTGCAAAGCAAATTGTTGCTACAATGCAAAAAGCCAAAGTGGGCTACCTGGCGGTAAGTTTGGGATTCTATAAAACCTTATTCAGTATGCCCAGTCACAGCACTTCTTCTGAGATTCCGGAAAAGGAACAAAAGACAATGGGATTAACCGAAGGATTAGTCAGATTCTCAGTCGGGATTGATCACGATATCGAGCGCAGTTTTGATCGGATCAAAAAAAGTCTGAAAAAACTGAATATGATTTAATCCATGGTGTACTGGATCAATTAAATTTGAAGCGGTTGTTGTTTGATTTTTTTTAAAATT
>JAFGKZ010000072.1 GCA_016928315.1 Calditrichaceae bacterium | reverse complement strand
TGCCAGCGGCTTGGCCAGTGGTATTTACCTGTATCGTCTACAGGTAAATGAACATGAAATATCAAAGAAAATGGTGCTCATGAAATAACCGTATCAAATACTTTTTTTTAGTATTTAAGAGTCCTGTCTACAGGCAGGACTCTTCCTTTATATAATTTATAACTTTTCCCCGTTAATGCCCACCATGGTCGTATAAATAATATTTGATTTACTGGAAATAATACAGTTCAATTAGTACATTCAAAATCAACTTTTTTATTTAAAAAATATACATCCTGGGATAAAGAATAATGAAAATAATCTTAATATTTACATCCTGTGTTTTATCTGTATTGAACCTATCTGCCGGTGAAAATGCTTTCTTAAAATTATGGTATAACCAGCCTGCCAAACAATGGGTTGAAGCCCTGCCTGTTGGCAATGGCCGCTTAGGCGCCATGGTATTTGGGAATCCCTCCAAAGAGCAAATTCAGCTTAATGAAAATACCGTATGGGCTGGACAGCCTAACCGGAATGATAATCCGCACGCCAAAGAAGCACTGCCGAAAGTCAGACAACTTATTTTTGACGGCAGGTATAAAGAAGCCCAGGATATAGTTAATGATAAATTTATCAGCAAAAATTCACAGGGTATGCCTTATCAAACCATTGGAAATTTAAACCTTGTATTTCCGGGACATGAAAAATTTATAAATTATTATCGTGAATTGGATATTGAAACGGCTGTAACAACTACCCGCTATGATGTTGATGGAGTAACTTATCAGCGTGAAATCTTCGCTTCATTTCCGGACCAGGTTATAATTCTGAAAATTACGGCTAACCAACCCGGTAAAATCAATTTCACAGCTACTATGGATCATCCTGCTCAGGTTGATATTTCAACGGAAGGTTATGATAAATTAATTATGTCAGGGGTAACCGGGGACTGTGATTCAATTACAGGCGCTGTTAAGTTCCAGGCGCATGTTAAAATTATTACTGACGTCGGGTCGGCATCAGCAACGGATACCAGTTTAACAGTTAACAATGCCAATGCTGCAACGCTTTATATTTCAATGGCTTCGAGTTTTAATAATTATCAGGATATCAGCGCCAACGCCGGTGAAAGAGCAAATTCGTTTCTACAGAAGGCTATAGAAAAAAATTATAATCAGGCCTTACAGGATCATATTACCGATTACCAGAAATATTTTAATAGAGTTAGTATTGATCTGGGCGTAACCGATTCTGTTAAGAATCCCACTGATCTTCGTATTGAACAATTTGCCAAAGGCAATGATCCGCAATTAGTGGCTTTATGTTTTCAATTTGGCCGTTATCTGCTTATTTCTTCATCACGGCCCGGCGGGCAGCCCGCTAATCTGCAGGGTATTTGGAATGATCGGCTTTATCCGCCCTGGGATAGCAAATACACGGTGAATATAAATACAGAGATGAATTACTGGCCATCGGAATCAACAAATCTCAGTGAAATGAATGAACCGTTAATCCAAATGGTTAAAGAACTATCACAGGCCGGAAGACAAACTGCGAAAGATATGTATGATGCCGAAGGATGGGTTTTGCATCACAATACGGATATCTGGCGGATGTGCGGCCCAATTGATGGTGCATTCTGGGGCATGTGGCCTATGGGCGGCGCCTGGCTCTGTCAGCATTTATTTGAAAAATATGAATATAATGGTGATAAGGAATATCTTAAATCGGTTTACCCGGTGCTGAAAAGCGCGGTTGAATTTTACTTAAGCTTTCTGGTTGAAGAACCGACGCATAACTGGCTGGTAATTTGTCCGTCGGTTTCTCCGGAGAATGCTCCGGCAGTCCATCCCCAGGTTTCTATTGCAGCCGGAACGACTATGGACAATCAGTTGCTTTATGATTTGTTCACCAAAACGATTAAATCGGCAGAAATCCTGGGAACGGACGAGGATTTTGTTAAAAAAATTGAAGAGACGCTAAAACGCCTGCCGCCGATGCAGATCGGCCGCTGGGGGCAGTTACAGGAGTGGATGCAGGACTGGGATAATCCTGAAGATCACCATCGGCATGTCTCACATTTGTATGGATTGTTTCCTTCCAATCAGATATCACCATACAGGATACCGGAATTATTTTCGGCTGCTAAAACTTCACTTATTGCACGAGGTGATGAATCCACCGGCTGGTCCATGGGTTGGAAAGTAAACTTGTGGGCACATCTGCTTGATGGTGACCATGCACTAAAGCTAATTACCGATCAGTTAACACCTTCTATCCGTCAAGGCGGAAGACCCAGCGGCGGCACCTATCCGAATATGTTCGATGCCCATCCTCCTTTTCAGATAGATGGGAATTTCGGTTTTACTGCCGGCGTGGCTGAAATGCTTGTTCAAAGCAATGATGGATCAATTTTTCTACTTCCTGCCTTGCCGGATAGCTGGAAAAATGGAAGTATAAAAGGTTTACGCGCCCGTGGCGGATTTGAAATCGAAACCTTGGAATGGACAAACGGTGAAATTTCTAAATTAGTAATAAAATCAAACCTCGGTGGAAATTGCCGGATTCGATCTTATAATAAACTAAAATCAGAGGACAAAATAAAGATTGAAATTGCTGAAGGTGAAAATAAAAATCTCTTTTTCCAAACACCTGACATAAAACAGCCTTTAATTTCTGAAAAGGCCACGCTGAGTGAATTGTCATTGAACGAAACCTTCGTATACGATTTTGAAACGGCAGCCGGAGAGCAATATATTTTAGTATCCGATTGAAAATAATAGTAGATTTTCAGATAAAAAAAATTAAGGAACAAGTATTATGCGATATAATGGATATCTCCGATTTATAGCTGTTATTTATATTGTAGTCATGGTTGGCAATTTATTCTCTCAAAATCCTATCATCCGTGATCAGTTTTCCGCCGATCCTTCGGCGCGCGTTTTCGAGGACAAGGTTTATGTTTACCCATCACATGATATTCTTGCTAATGAAGAAAGAGGGCGGATTGGCTGGTTCTGCATGGAAGATTACCATGTATTCTCCTCTGAAAATTTGGTCGATTGGACAGATCATGGAGTGATTGTTAGTCAGAATACCGTGCCGTGGGTTGATTCTACCTCTTACAGCATGTGGGCGCCGGATTGCATTTACAGAAACGGTAAATATTATTTCTATTTTCCTGCAAGAGCAATAAGTCAGGAGCCCAGACGGGGAAGGGGAATTGGCCTAGCCATTTCAGAAAATCCATATGGACCGTTTAAACCGGAACCTAATCCGATTGAAGGTGTGCTTGGCATAGATCCAAATGCATTTATTGATAAAGACGGACAGGCCTATTTATATTATTCGCTTAGAAAAATATTTGTGGCAAAACTAAATGAAAATATGCTTGAACTTGATTCTGAACCCGTTGCGATTGAAAATTTACCGGATCAGGGGCTTAAGGAAGGGCCATTTATGTTCGAGCGGAATGGCATTTATTATCTTACCTATCCCCATGTGGAGGACTCTACCGAAAGACTCGAATATGCCATGGGTGATAATCTATTAGGACCTTTTAAAGTCGCCGGGGTAATAATGGATCAACGCCTGGATTGTTGGACTAACCATCACTCAATTATTGAATACAAAGGTCAATGGTATTTATTTTATCATTATAATGATCTGTCTCCAAAATTCGATAAAAACCGATCCGTTAGAATTGACAGTTTATTTTTTAATGAAGACGGCAAGATTCAAAAGGTGAATCCTACTTTACGGGGAGTTGGATTGACGGATGCCTCCCAAAAAATCCAGATTGACCGATATAGCCATATAAGTGACAAAGGAGCCTCCGTAACTTTCCTCGATACTCTCAACACTTTTGAAGGATGGAAGACTACACTTGATACTACAAATGCATGGATACAATATAACAGTATCGATTTTGGAAATAATAAATTAAATTCAATTAACGTAAAGGCATTTTCACAAACCGGAGCTGTTCTGGAAATACGATTAAAAAATGCCGATGGCCCGATGATTGCGGTTGTGGAAATTCCAAAATCTTCTGAATGGATGACTGTTAAAGCGCCTTTATCAGAATTTCAATCCGGTGTACACAACCTCTTTGTACAACTGAAAAATAATAATAATGTTGAATTAGACTGGGTAAGTTTTGAGTAATTAGTTTTTTGTTTCGATTAAAAATGTATTTTTACGATAAGTCAAATAGAACCACCTAACAATTTATATGGAGTACAAAATGGATCAAAAAATGACCAGATTAATAATTGGGATTGGATTAATCCTGACTTTAAATTCAACTTATATTTTCGCACAAACATTTTCAATTAAGGCTGGCGATGATCAAATTATCAATTGGGAAAAAACTCAATCGTTGCAGCTTAAAGGAAGTGTTTCTTCCGGTAAAATAAAGGTTAATTGGACATGTCCACAGAATACCGAAGTCATTTTTAAAAATGCTTCTAATCCTGGTACCGAAGTAACTTTCCCCCGACCCGGCTATTATTTACTGATTCTAACTGGTAAAGTTTCTATTGATAAGCTGTTGGCTGATTCTGTTGTCGTTAATGTTTTTAAGCCCAACTCCTATAAAGAAAGACTTTCTGATCTTATCAGCTTGATGACCGTTGACGAAAAGATTAAACAGTTAACTAACCAGACTGATCCCATTCCACGATTGGGAATTCCTGAGTATAATTATTGGAGCGAGGCGTTGCATGGATTACTCGCCAGCGGCGCAACCTCATTTCCGCAAGCCATTGCGATGGGTTCCACATGGGAACCTGAACTGGTTCATCGTGTCGGCACAGTGATATCGGATGAAGCTCGTGCATTGAATGTCCTAAGAGGCACAGGACTAACGTATTGGAGTCCTACGATCAATATCGCCCGCGATCCGCGCTGGGGCCGGAATGAAGAATCTTATAGCGAAGATCCGTATCTTCTGTCCCGCATGGGCGTTGCTTTTATTAAAGGTATGCAGGGTGATGATCCTTATTATTTAAAGACAGTTGCTACTCCTAAACATTTTATAGCTAATAATGAAGAAGAACGCCGTCATACAGGATCATCCGATGTAGACATGCGTAGTTTGTTTGAATATTATTTACCGGCATTTCACGCCGCTATTGCGGAAGGCAAGGCCTATTCCATTATGGGCGCCTATAATGAACTGAATCAGGTACCTTGTAATGCAAATACCTATTTGCTGGAAGATCTTTTAAGACACGAATGGGGATTCCAGGGTTATGTCGTTTCTGATTGCGGCGCCATTTCTGATATGTTATTCGGGCACCATTTTTTTAAGACCGGCGCGGAGGCTGTAGCGAGAAGTATTAAAGCCGGTTGTGATTTAAACTGCGGTGAGACCTATCGTCAGTATCTGCAGGAGGCGCTTGATCAGGATTTACTTGAAGTTAAAGATCTTGATCTTGCTCTGGAAAGAATCCTTTCAGCGCGTTTTAAGTTGGGTGAATTTGATCCGCCTGAAGCTGTGCCCTATAGTTCCATCAGCGCAGACAAGCTTGACAGCGAAACCAATCGTGATCTCGCTCTTGAAGTTGCCCAGAAATCAATAGTCCTGCTTAAAAATGATGGAATATTACCATTAAAGAAAGACAAAATAAAATCAATTGCCGTGATTGGTCCGCATGCCGAAACTGTGCAGTTGGGTATTTATAGTGGTTGGCCAAACATTCAGATCAGTCCTCTTAAAGGGATCAAAGATAAAGCTGCAAAGTTTGGTATTAAAATTCAATATAATATGGGGTGTATGATTGATAATAATCTGTTAAAGCCTATTGAGCCCAGGTATTTTGGTAATGTTGATGGAACGGATAAAAAAGGGATGACAGGAGAATATTTTAATAATATGAAAATGTCTGGTGAACCTGTTGTCACCCGGATTGACTCTATGATTAATTTCAATTTTGGCACTGCGTCTCCCGCTCCCGGTGTACAGGAAGATTATTTTTCTATCCGTTGGAAAGGTACAATAATTCCTCCTGTTACAATCAGCCAAATAGGAACAAGCACAGATGATGGCGTGCGTCTTTATCTTGATGGAAAGTTAGTGATTGATGACTGGAGAGATCATGCTGAAGAACCGAATAAAACAAATGTAGAATTAAAAGCCGGAAAAGAATATGCAGTTCAATTTGATATGTATGATAATGCTCTTGGCGCCGTTGCCAGGTTAACCTGGGCATTTGGTCAAAAAGATTTTAGTTCTGCTAAAAAGTTGGCGGCTAAAAATGATGTTGTCATTTTGATGGTTGGAACCTCTCCTGATATTGCCCGTGAAGAATTGGATCGTACAGCGATTGAATTACCTGAAGTTCAAAGAGAGTTGATCAGGGAAGTCGCTTCCGTCAATCCTAATATTATTCTGGTTCTTGTGAATGGAGGCCCTGTCGCTCTCGCAGGTATTGAGGATAAAGCAAAGGCAATCGTGGAAGCGTGGTATGGAGGCGAATTTGGCGGTAAAGCAATTGCCGATGTTTTATTTGGGGATGTTAATCCTGGCGGCAAACTTCCGCAAACGTTTTATGCCTTAACAAATCAACTTGCGTCTTTTGCGGATTATGATATAATTAATAATCCGCGGACGTATATGTATTTTGAGCAGCCGGTATTATACCCCTTCGGTTATGGACTTTCTTACACGCAGTTTGAATACAGTAATCTAAAACTGAGCTCTGATAAAATTAATCAGGATGGCGGAGTCGAGCTGCAATTTACGGTTAAGAATACCGGTAAATTGAAAGGCGATGAAGTCACTCAGGTATATGCCCATAGCATGGATGCATCCATCAAGGTACCAATCAACCAATTGAAACGCTTCCAAAGGATTACGCTTGCGCCGGGTGAGAATAAAACCCTTACATTTAAAATTCCGGCGTCCGAGTTGTCTTTTTATGATATAAAAACAAATAAATTTGAGATCCAGCCGGGCAGATGGGAAATTCAGATAGGCGGTTCAAGTAAAGATATAAGACTGAAAAAAACTGTTTCCATTCAATAATGAATGGAATTTATATTAATAAATTTCTTACCTTATATTAAATTTGAGGTAATCTAAAGCAGTTTAATAAAAGAAAGGTATTTAAATGGTGAAAAATCTGAAATTTATAATGATTCTTTTAATAATCTTTCATTCTGCGAATGTGTTTTGTATGGACACTTATACCATAAAAAGTCCAAATGATAAAATCCAGGTCAATTTCTCGCTTACTTCCGGGGGCGAACCGGTTTATTCCATATCCCATTCCGGTTCCGTAATCCTCCGACCATCCAAATTAGGGATTGTGCGAAGTGATGAAGATTTTTCAACGAATCTTGTTCTCGAATCCGTCTCAGATGAAAGTATCGTTACTGACAATTATAGGCTGCTGCATGGTAAACGATTGAATTGTAGTTACGAGGGTACTAAACGAATCTTTTATCTGAAGAATGCAAATTCACAAAAAATGGAGATCATTTTCCAGGTATCAAACGATGGCGCCGCCTTTCGGTATCATTTCCCGGAAAAAACAGATAAGCCTGTAACAATATATAAGGAATTATCCACCTATCACTTTGATCTTTCAACAAGAGCGTTTTTGCAGCCATGTGCCGATGCGCGGATGGACTGGTGCTACGCATCGCCATCCTATGAAGAATATTATCAACTGGATATACCCGTTGGAACAATCGCAAAAAATCCGGCGGGCTGGGTGATGCCGGCGCTTTTTAAAAAGGATAAGTTTTGGATTAGTATTACTGAAACCGCAGTCGATACCAACTATTGCGGTACGCGTTTGAGTCAATTCTCTCCGGACGGTGAATATTCAGTACAATTTCCTCAGCCTCAGGAGCGTCGTGGATATGAGCCTTATTTGCCAGAGTCGGTTTTACCATGGACCACTCCGTGGCGTATTATTGCGATTACCGATAATCTTGCAGATCTGGTTGAATCAACTTTAGAAACCGATCTGGCCGGACCTGCCCGGTATGATGTTTCTTCATGGCTTGAACCGGGTATCGCATCCTGGAGCTGGGTGATTCTAAAAGATGATAAAACTGTATACGATACTCAAAAGGAATTTATCGATTTTGCGGCAAAGATGAACTGGAAATATTGTCTTATCGATGCGCTCTGGGATACGCAAATCGGATATGATAAGATCAAAGAACTCGCGGATTACGCTAAAACTAAAGACGTTAAAATTTTGCTATGGTATAATTCAGCGGGGGACTGGAACACAACACCGCAAACGCCGCGCGATAAAATGTTGACCGCGAAAACAAGAAGCGCTGAGTTTAAAATATTACAGGATATGGGCATCGGCGGCATAAAGGTGGATTTTTTCGGCGGGGACGGCCAATCTATGATGAAATATTACATCGATATTCTTAGAGACGCCGCAAAATACAATCTTGCTGTCAACTTTCATGGCTGTACTTTCCCAAGAGGATGGTACAGAACGTATCCCAATTTAGTCAGTATGGAGGCCATCCGGGGTGAAGAATATATAACTTTTGGACAGTCTTTTGCCGATAATCAGCCTTCACATTGTACAGCGCTTCCATTCACCAGAAACCTTTTTGATCCAATGGATTTTACCCCGGTTAATTTTTCGGGCATCCCCAATATTAAACGAAGAACCACGAAAGGCTTTGAAATTGCTTCATCGGTTCTTTTCACATCGGGGATTCAGCATATTGCGGAAACGCCGGCAGGAATGGCAGCACAAAAAGATTTTGTCATAGAATATATGAGTTCGCTTCCATCAACCTGGGATGACGTTCAATTTATTGATGGCTATCCGGGCAAATTTGTCATTCTGGCCAGAAAAAAAGGAGATACCTGGTATATAGCCGGCATAAATGGCGAAACAACTGAACGAATAGTATCAATGCAAGCGCCTTTTATTGAACAGAACTCCCAAGCCGTAATGATAACGGACGGGGATGATAAAGATCTAATTAAAAAAGAAATAAAATTTTCAGATCCATTAACTATCACCATGAAGCCTTATGGCGGATTTATAATTAAAACCAAGTAAAGGAGAAACCATGTCACGAATCTTGACTTTTTGTGCTGTAATTGTATTAGTATTAAGTTTTAGCTGCGCTCATCAGAAAAGTATTGCCGGAAAATGGAAAGGACAAATGGAAAGCCCGATGGGGGCGATGGAATTGACTTATACATTTAACGTTGAAGGTGATAGTCTATCCGGTACTGCCTCAAGTCCTATGGGAGAAATACCCCTGTTAAATGGTAAAGTGGATGGTAAAGAGTTTTCATTTGATGTCAGTTTTAATCAAATGACCTTCACAAATCAGGGCACATTACAGGGTGATTCCATTTCTATGAAGATGCCCGGGCCCGGAGGGGAATCTATGGAACTTATTTTAAAGCGTACAGCTGAATAAGTAAAATTTAACCTAAACCTGTCATATTACCCGCGGCGAGTTTCTGTAATTTAAGAAAGGGATCGATATCTACTATTTTTATTTGATCCCTTTTTTATTATACTTTGAACATGTTAAATAATACTTATGAATCAAAAATACTCAAACCAATATTTCAATAATAAATAGAAAAGGAAATTTTGCTTTAAGTATTTTAATCAATAGAATTCCCCGATGCTTTCATTGGGGTGTCCGTGTTCTGACATTCCCGCCTGTCTGGCCACTGGACGGGCAAAAGCGGGAATCTAAAATGGACATCAGATTTAAACAGTAATTCTATCTTTTAAATATGGAGGAAGTTGTTTTGAAGAATAATACTTTTTTAGGTCTTTTGATTGTTTTATGCCTTGCTGTCAATTTGTTCGCGGATGATGGACATAAACTTTGGTTACGCGCTCAAAACACAGGTTCTGTAAAAGTAGTCTGCACAAAACAATCACCCACAATCGATTTGGCTAAACACGAATTGGCGCAATCATGGCAAGGAAAATCAGGCGCATCCCTAAAACTGACGATTCAATCCGATCCAAAAATAAAAGGAGATGGATTCAGACTGAGTCCGGGAGAAATTCAGGCAAATACGGATCTTGGTATTCTATATGGCGTGTTTGAACTATTGCGTCGTCAGCAAACCGGTGAGCCGGTAAAAGAAGAAGTTTTTAATCCGTCTTATGAACTTCGGTTATTAAATCATTGGGATAATGTTGATGGAACTATAGAACGTGGCTATGCCGGATACTCCATTTTTTGGAGAAAAGGGAATGATTCTCTGATAGTCACTGATAAAGACAAAATCTTATGGCAGGAATATGCCCGCGCCAATGCCTCAATCGGCATAAACGGTTCAGTATTAAATAATGTTAACGCCTCACCATTGATGCTGACAACAGAATATCTTGACCGTGTTAAAGCGATTGCCGAGGTATTGCGGCCTTATGGCATAAAAACTTACCTTTCGATTAAATTTTCTTCACCATCCCTGATAGGCGGATTAAAAACATCAGATCCATTAGATAAAGATGTGATTAAATGGTGGCAAGACAAAGTTAAAGAAATTTACTCTATGATTCCGGATTTCGGCGGTTTCCTGGTCAAAGCCAACAGTGAGGGCCAGCCAGGTCCACAGGATTTCGGACGAACCCATTCTGATGGCGCTAATATGCTGGCGGGCGCACTAAAACCATATGGTGGCATTGTAATGTGGCGGGCATTTGTGTATAAACCATCGAGCAAAGACCGCGCAAAACAAGCCTATCTTGAATTTATACCGCTCGATGACCAATTTCACGATAATGTGATTATTCAATCAAAGAACGGTCCGATTGATTTTCAACCCCGTGAACCTTTCAGTCCGATTTTTGGCGCTATGAAAAAAACATCGGTTATGCCCGAATTACAGATCACTCAGGAATATCTCGGACACTCTATTCACCTGGTATTTCTGGCCCCCATGTGGGAAGAATTTTTGCACAGCGATACTTATCAAAAAGGCGCAGGCAGCACGGTTGCCCGTTGCACAGATGGAAGCATTTACGATCAGAAACATACAGCCATTGCCGGGGTATCTAATATTGGATTAGACGCCAACTGGTGCGGACATCAATTTGCTCAAGCCAATTGGTATGCATTTGGACGCCTGGCATGGAATAGTGCACTGACCAGCGGACAGATAGCGGATGAATGGATAAAACTTACCTTTAAACAATCTTCTAATTATACAGATGGTGTTAATGATCCTATCCTGGCAGAGTGGAATTTGAATTTTCTGATACCAGTAAAAAAGATGATGCTTGATAGCCGTGAGGCAGCGGTAAACTATATGATGCCGTTGGGATTGCATCATATTTTTGCCGCAGACGACCATTATGGGCCAGGGCCCTGGTGGGGACCTAAAGGCATCAGAAAAGACTGGACGCCGCCCTATTATCATCAGGCAGACACCAATGGCGTTGGATTTGATCGCACACTAACAGGCAGTGATGCCATAAGCCAATATCACAAACCTCTGAATGATTTATTTAATAATATAGAAACGTGTCCGGAAATATTCCTGTTATGGTTTCATCATGTTCCCTGGAACCATGAAATGAAGAATGGAAGAACCTTATGGGAAGAGATGTGCTATCTATATGACACAGGTGTGCAGCAGGTTCGTCAATTTCAGACAATATGGGACAGGGCAGAGTTTTATGTTGATCCGCAGAGATTTTTTGAAGTGCAAAGTAAACTTCGCAACCAGTGCCGGAATGCGCAGATTTGGAAAGATGCCTGTCTGCTTTATTTTCAACAATTTAGCAACCAGCCCATTCCATACGATATTGAACGTCCCGTTAACGATTTGAAGGACATCATTCAGGCTGATACAGATAGACTGAGAAGACAATAGTTTGCAAATGAATAATTTTATATAAAAAAAGAGACGAAGAAAAACTACGTCTCTTTTTTTTATTTCTATAAATGAATATCTATTTTAACGTTTTAAAATTCCAACGCGATTTATCGCTATTTGGATCAAATTTAGTAAGTGTTGGCGTACATTTACCGATTGCTGTCAGGGCTAAAGGTTCATCGCAATTGGGCACGACCTTTGGCATGATGCGGTAAGCGCCGTCAATCAACTGGTCTATGCGCCAGAGCTGTTCGGGACTGCCGGTGAAAGCCGGAACGGCGATAACCTCTTTATCTGCAGTGGCAGCCAACGCACGATTTGTCCCCTCAATAGTGATTTTAAAAAACGGTGATCCGGGATAACCGCCGACGCTATCCACGGGTGTAATTGTCCATTTTTGATGAGGACGAACCATATAGTCAGCCATCCGGACTTCAATTTCACCGGCAGGCCAACCTGCTTCAACATCAGCAAGGATCTGACCCGGAATCGGTTTAATAGGTTCGTCAGCAGGCGGTCTGAAGAATCTTCGTTCACGAGGCATTCTAACAAAATCCACCGTCAATTCAAGAGCATATCCGCTGCGCTCGGATTGTATTTGATAAGTTCCTTCCTCAAAATTATCGCCTGCAACCGGCCATCCGTCCTTCCACAGCAATGGGCGAATACCCAGGACACTATAACCGCCAAATTGCAAATCAGCTTCATAATGGCATGAAAATTTCTGAACACCGTCTCCCAGGTCCCATAAACCAAAGTGTCCAGGTCCAAAATATGTACCACTGGCAGCTACAACAAGTTTACCGCCGCCTTTAAGCATAGGAACACCCATATTATCCACGTAGGGGCCGGTCACTTTTTTAGACCGTCCGACCCGGATATTATAAGTGGAATTGGCGCCGTCGCAGCAAGTACCGTGAGTGCCTAAAAGATAATACCAGCCATCACGATACATCATCGCTGTGGCTTCACAATCGATGGCTATGTCTTTAGCTTCATTACCAGGCATGCGCTTGCCTGTCTTCGGATCGAGCTCAACAATCCGAATGTTGCCGAAATACGTTCCATATGTAAGCCAAAGCCTGCCATCTGTGGGATCGAGAAGAAAAGCTGAATCGATGGCGTCGCAATCTTCCTCACCATCAGATGAAGCGACGATAACTTCGTCTTTAAATCCAAAGTCAGGAGAATTAGGATCCAGTGTTTTAGTCCACATGACATAAACATTACTTGCATGTCCTCCGGCCAATCCACCGCCGCCTTTGGCATAAGTCATGTAGTATCGATCTCCAATATGAATGACATCGGGCGCTACGCCGCCGCCAGGGCGTTCAGCGCCGCCATTCCAGACCCAACCGTCCTCAGAAATCAGTCCCCCGGCGCCAGTGCCAAAAGTGTAATATTTACCATCGCACTCCTGGATAGTCGATGGATCGTGTATAAATGGTTTACCTGTCTGAGCCAATACAGGGTAAGACAGGAAGATAAAAAGCAGGGTACTAAACATTGCTGCTGTAATACGGGATTTCATATAACCTCCAATAACACAACGATTAAAATCATTTTTAAGATATTTTATTATTTTCCAGCTATTTCAGATCTATGGTAATATCTTTAATCGGATCACCATTTTCATCTATAAAACGGACACAGAAGTCGCTCATGCCGGGGCCGTTAATCACAGCGCCGCGAATAATATTCTTACCCTTTTTAAGTGTAAGACGTTTGGATACACAATCATCCATAGACATTCGCCGGTCACCGGAAAGGATTACGGCTTCGTTGCCGTTAAGCCACCACATGGATGCTGAGTTGGAACCAACTGCCAGACGAACGTCTTTCATTTCCCGTGGACTATTAACAACAGTTACGGCCCAAAATAAAACGCCATACATTTGTTTTTTTAGTCCGGTTGCAAAACGAAATAGTTTCACATTATAATTATTGGACTCCAGCGCGTGCCAGGCAAGTTCCTGGTCTGCTACCTTCACTACATCGCCGTCTTTTGGAATCACGGTAAATTGGTTTGGAAAGTATTCGGTATTAAATGCTTCCCGAATGTAGCTGTCAACAAAAACAGTATTGCTGCGGATTTGTTTGTGTATCGGCTCAAGAAGCAGCCAGCGTTGGAGAAAACCATCGGCGTCAGGCGCCATCGGGGACGAACCGGCCGGTTTAAAATATGACGAAAGATCAGAAGTATTTTTATCAGGCGTTACAGCCGCATTGGCGCCTTCAGACGCAAATAGGAAATTTAATGATAAAAATACAATCAGGAAGCTAGATACCAGCACAATTAAATTACGTCGTAAATTCATAATAAGCCTTCTTTTGATAAATAGGTTTTATTTGATTAGACTGAGAATGAAACTCAATTGACCTGATGAGTCTACATAATTCATAAATAATTTTCAAGTTTTCTTAACCAGGTTAACTTGAGTGAAAAACTACTTATGGTCTCAAAAAAATCTTGTTGGATTTTAAAATCATAAAAAGGAATCATTCTTTAAAAATAGTTGTCTAAAATAAAGGATAACTTTAAATACTCCAATAAGGTGTTTTTAATTAGACCTTAAATTTGTAAATTGTTGTACTTATTTATGGAGTGTTTAATTTTAAAGTAAGAGAAAATGTATGACAAGATTTCTATTTTTTTCAATTTGTTTATTTTCAACGATCATGCTAAATGCCCAACCGGCGCTGGATTTACAATTTCATCAATGGGCTCAGACACCTCCTATGGGATGGAATAGCTGGGATTGTTTTGGTCCCACTGTTACGGAGGAAGAAGTTAAAGCAAATGCCGACTATATGGCTGAGCATTTAAAAAAATATGGATGGGAGTATATTGTTGCTGATATCCGCTGGTATATTGAAAATGATAAAGCGCACGGATATAATCAAAGAGACGCCAAATTTGTAATGGATGAATATGGACGATTGATGCCTGCTGTGAACAGATTCCCTTCTGCCTCCAAAGGTAAAGGATTTAAACCTTTGGCAGATTATATTCATAATAAAGGTTTAAAATTTGGGATTCATCTGATGCGTGGTATTCCAAAACTGGCAGTCGAGAAGAATACGCCGATTCTCGGCACTAATATAACGGCCAAAGATATTTACAATACGAATCTGCTTTGCACATGGCTTGGCGATATGTACACCGTTGATGCTACAAAAAGAGGAGCGCAGGAATATTATAATTCGGTCCTGCAACTATACGCATCATGGGGCATTGATTTTATCAAGATTGACGATCTTTCCCGTCCCTATCACCAGGATGAAATTGAATTGATACGAAATGCCATTGATGATTGCGGACGGCCAATTGTTTTAAGTACATCTCCGGGCGAAACACCAATCGAATCCGCCGATCATGTCCAAACGCATGCAAACATGTGGAGGATTATTGATGATTTCTGGGATAATTGGTCGCAGTTGAACGAACACTTTTCTCTGTTTGAAAAATGGATTCCCTATATGGGACCAGGGCACTGGCCGGATGGGGATATGCTTCCTTTGGGGCGGATCGGGATTCGCGCAGAGCGTGGCGATAACCGGATGAGTCAGTTCACCAAAGATGAGCAGTATACTCTGATGTCATTATTTTTAATTTGTCGGTCGCCATTAATGTTCGGCGGCCATTTACCGGATAATGACGCCTTTACTCTTCAATTGATTACGAATGAAGAGGCGCTTGCTGTCTTGAAGAATAGTCAAAATAACCGGCAGCTATTAAATGACGGAGAAAGAATTGTCTGGATAGCGGACGATCCAGAAACCGGTGATAAGTATGCAGCGCTTTTTTATTCATCAGATCAAAAACCGGTACAGGAAAATCTTGCTTTATATACCAGTCCTTTAGTGGCGTATAAACCTGGCGAACGATCAACGAAAATGACAGTTAATATTGCCGGCGCTAAAAAACTATACCTGGTGGTTGCCGATGGTGGAAATACAGCTCATTGGGATCACGCGGACTGGATTGAACCTAAGCTGACCGGGGAAAAGGGTCAGCTTAATTTGACCGATCTGCAGTGGTTAAACGCAACAGCCGGCTGGGAAACCGTTAAAATCAATAAAAGCATTGCCGGTAACAAACTCATTGTTGATGGAAAATTATATAAGAACGGTATCGGCACACATGCTACTTCGATAATCGAATATGATATTCCTGAAGGTTATGATACATTTTCTGCCATAGCAGGCCTGGATCAGGAATGTGTCGCACATACTGAAGGTGCGACGGTTAAATTTCATATTTTTACCCAGTACCCAACCGGTTTTCCGCCACAGGATTCTATCCAAGTCCAAATCAAGTTTGAAGATCTTGGAATTAAGGGTGGCTGTAAAGTTCGCGATTTATGGGCAAAAGAAGATATTGGAGAATTTACCAATGAAATATCCCTGTATGTACGAAAGCACGGTTCGCGATTGTTGAAGATCAGCGAAATCAAATAACAAGCAGCCTCGGTGACAATGATTATATAAAAACAAGGTTTAATTTTAAAATTAGTTAAATCAATTTTAAGGATGGATATTTAATGTTTGGAAAATATTTTATTTTCGGATTATGTTTATTCGTATCAGTCCTGTTCGCTCAAAATAATAACCGGATCGAACTTGGCAGAATGCAGACGGGGGCAACGGTCTCCTTCATCCGGAGCGCAGAGGGTGATTGGGGCATTGATATATCCGGAGGTCCCACCCCGCGTTTAATGCAATTGAAACCTGCGCAGCTTGAAATTTTTAAATCAGAAGAAGATATACAAAAACTTACCACAGGTTATAAAACGGTACAAAAATCAGCCTCTGGTATTGATGCGCATGCTGAAATTTCATCCGCTGAAAAGGTTATATTCCGGATTTTAGACCGCTGGAGTATAAAAGATAATGTTGTTTCAGTCTCAAGAAATATAGAGGTAATTGGAAATGCGCAGGGCGGATTCAATTCTTCGATTGTGCTATCTGTCGATCCGATGGTAAGCTGGGTTGATATGAATTGTATGGTTCCGGGAGCTTTGTACGGTGATCCGACATACAATGGCGACTTCTCGCCAGGAGGCACGAGAAACTATGCAGCGCGGCAAATACTTCTGCGCGAAGATGTTCTTTCGGCTCCCCTGATTGCATTATCCTTTAATAACGGCTCTTCGGTTGCTATGTTGGATCCTTCCCCGAATGGCGAATCCACGGTTGAAGAGACGAAGCTCTCAAAAAAGGTTATGACCGATGCGAGATTCCAGTTCGGAACCATGGGCGTCTGGCAGGCGGAAGAAGGTACGATTGGGTTTGGATTCCAGTTTCCCGGCACAATGGGTGTATATCCTTTCGGTCCTAATGCATCACCCGAGCCGAGATGGTTCAGACGCTATCATCCCATTACAGGGGGAGTCTCTCACACATATGAGGTAAATTTTCGAATTGGAAACAATGAATCTTTTCGGGATATGACTCGTAATGCCTGGCGATGGGCATTCAACGAACTAAAGCCTGAAGTAAAACCGATAAACGTGGAACAGATGCGTCGTGTGCTCACAGACCATATGGCTGCCCAGGCGGTAACGATTGACGGCCGAACAGGCATTCCATTTGCGGTTGCAACATTTGATACGAGCGCTCCTCAATGGAATTATACGATGGTAGTGATGGGTTTTGTGAGCAAGAATCTCGAGTGTGCCGACCAGTTGTTACGTGAAAGTGACAGAGGCAATACCGAACGCGAAAGGGAAATGCGTAAAAAGGGATTGTCTATTATTTCATCCATGATTGAAGCGCTTTCTACCTTACCTCTGCAGGGAAGCGGATATGATCTTGCCACCGGAAAACCATGGACAGGCGACCGGCAGGAATGGCTGGCTCCCTTTCTGCGTAATCCTACAGAAGGCATGCGCGTGCTTATCCGCGCCTATCAGCGTGAGCGTGAATTGGGCCGGCGGCATCCGGAATGGTTCAGTTGGGTAAAAAACTATGTGGACTGGCTGATTCTTCAGCAAAGGGAGGATGGATCTTTCCCTCGTCGATGGAAATCCGGAAGCAGTGAGGTTGAGGAAGAAGCGGGAACAGCCAGCTATTGTCCGGTACCATTACTTGTATTAATGACCGAAGAAACGGACGATCCTAAGTACAAAAAATCGGCCATACGTGCAGCAGAATATGTTTGGGAAAACTGGGGAACCCGGGGATTTTATGTCGGTGGTGCAAGCGACAATCCGAATATTACCGATAAAGAAGCCGGCATGCTAAGCCTGGAAGCTTTTCTGAGTCTTTATGAAGCAACCGGGGAATCCAAATGGCTGGAACGGGCAAAAGCAGCAGCCGATTACACTGAAACCTGGATGTGGATATGGAACCTTCCCATGCCGGTTGATGCGGATAATGCAAAGCTTCACTGGAAAAAAGGTGTACCAACAATCGGACTGCAGGGCATAACGGCCCGCGGAGTGGGCGGTGTGGATGAATACATGGATTGGTCTGCACCCTCTTATGTAAAACTATATAAGTATACCAAAGATTCGCACTACCTGGATGTTGCTAGAATTCTGCTGCATGCCACCAAATCTATGGTTGCTCTTCCCGGACGACAATACGGTCTGCGGGCTATTGGCTTTCAGCAGGAACACTGGTGCATGGGACCAGGCAGGTATGGTCGTGGCGTCGGGGGGCATCAATTCTGGCTGCCCTGGGTTTCAGCTAATCATCTTTACAGTATTACAGGCATAGAAGAATATGATCCTGTCCTGTTTCAAAAACTGACTGAGGGGAATTGAAAATAAGACCGATCTTTCGTAACAGTATTAAGGCGACTACTGAATCAACCGATCAATTTAAAATCTTTGATACAGTATAGCGCTTAATATTATTGCCAACAAACCTGACAAAATACCGTTTTACGAGATGGAAAGTCAGTTGATAAAGAAAAATCTGAATCAGGAAATAATCCGTAACCAATTAATCTGGTTCATAAACTATTTATTTAAAATAAGTGAGGTTATTAATTATGAAGAGAGTTTTTGTACTTATCCTTGTATTATTAATGTGTGATTTAGTATCAGCTCAGTTCAGGCGAGGCCCGCAAATTGATCCGCCTCCCGAAGGATTTAAACCTGCATCGACCAATACCTTTATATCGCAGTACCCGGCGGTGAACGCTGAGACATGGCAGGCAATATTTAAAGTCTTCGCTCCCCATGCCCAGGTTGTTGAAGTGGATCTGGCTGGTAAAAAATATGAAATGACAAAAGATGAAAAGGGATTTTGGACATGCACATCCGATCCGCAGGTTGTCGGTTTCCACTACTATGCCATCCGGATTGACAGTGTTGCGGTAATGGATCGCGGAACAGAAGCCTTCTTTGGAAGTAATTGGGAATCTTCAGGTATTGAAATTCCCGAAGGTCCTGAAGGGGATTATTACCGCTTTAATAAAAATATTCCCCATGGACAGATTCGTTCCATCGATTACTGGTCCGAAATTAACGGGTTGGAACGACATATCAATGTGTATGTTCCGGCAGAATATGAAAATCAGACAAGTAAAAAATACCCGGTTCTGTATCTCGTGCATGGCTGGGGCGAAGATGAAAACGGCTGGTCAATTCAGGGACATATGGCTAATATCATGGATGGATTGATTGAAGCCGGGAAAGCGGTTCCAATGATTGTTGTTATGCCCAGCGGCGATATCAAAACCAATTCCGATGTGCGTGAAGCATCGGGCAACATTACAGATATTTATATCAAAGATCTTATTCCGTTCATTGAAAAAACATTCCGTACATATACTGATAAACAAAACAGAGCAATGGCTGGATTGTCAAGAGGCGGTTTCCAGACCTGCCTGACTGTATTTAATAACATGGATAAATTCGGCTGGATGGGAACATTCAGCGGTTTCTTTGTACGTCCTAATGATAAAGTGGAAGATTCCTTTAATGGTGTATTTAAAGATGCAGATGCATTTGATAAACAGATGAACCTGCTCTTTATCAGTACGGGTACAGAAGAACGAAATCCAAAAGATCTGGTTGAAACCCTAAAGAAGCATGGAATCAAGAATATTGTTTTCCATGAATCCCAGGGTACCGCCCACGAGTGGCTGACCTGGCGTCGCGCGCTCAACGAATTTGCCCCCAGGTTGTTTAAATAATTAATTATTAGTATCTGGATTAATTTACAAATTTGAGGATATAGTCATCCGAATATTTATGGGGATTTTGTAAGATGAGAGTAAAACTTATCAGAATATTATTTTTGATTCTCTATGGTTTTACCATAGTTGCCTTTTTACCAGCTAGTGACAATGTGAAAAAACCAATCTATCTCGATACTTCATATTCCTTTCGGGAACGAGCCGTTGATCTGGTTTCAAGGCTGACTTTGGAAGAAAAACAGAGTTTGCTCGGTAATAATATGCCTTCCATTCCCCGCCTTGGGATAAACTCATTCAGAGTATGGAATGAAGCTCTGCACGGCGTGATGGGTGGATTTAGTATGAGCCCGGGCGCTGCCTCGCCCACATCATTTCCAAACAGTGTGGCTCTTGGATCATCCTGGGATCCGGATTTGATGGAAAGAGAAGCGACTGCCATTTCCGACGAAGCCCGGGCTTTGAATTCTCCCGTAATATCCGGTTTGACTTACTGGTCGCCGGTAGTTGAGCCCGTGAGGGATCCGCGCTGGGGACGAACTGGCGAATCATACGGTGAAGATCCTTTCCTGGTTTCTCAAATTGCCGGCGGTTTTGTCAGAGGGATGATGGGGAAAAATGAGGTCTATCTGAAATCTGTTCCCTGCGGCAAACACTACTTTGCCAATAACAGCGAATTCGACCGGCATGTCAGCAGCTCAAATATGGACAGCCGGGATATGAGGGAATTTTACTTGCTCCCGTATAAAGAACTTATTGAAGAAGATAACCTGCCTTCCATAATGTCCTCTTACAATGCAGTGAACGGTGTTCCAACATCAGCCAGTAAATTCTATCTGGATACGCTTGCCCGAAGAACCTACGGATTAGACGGCTACATTACCGGTGACTGTGCCGCGATTGAAGATATCTATACCGGCCACTTCTATGTGCAGACGGCAGAGGAAGCCACCGCTGAGGGACTTAAAGCAGGCGTGGACAGTGACTGCGGCAGTGTCTATCAAAGAAGCGCTATTGATGCTTTGAACAAAGGTCTTCTATCCATCGCAGAAATTGACAGAGCCCTGGTAAATATGTTTACAATACGGATGAGACTGGGTGAATTTGATCCGCCTGGAATGGTGGTCTATTCAAATACAGAACAGAATGTAGTTGGTTCACCGGCTAATAAGGCGCTTGCGCTGGAGGTTGCTACCAAAACGCCTGTTCTTTTAAAGAATGATATCAGTATAAAAACCAGTAAGAAGGCTCTGCCTCTGGATCCTAAAGCAATTAAAAAAATTGCCCTGATTGGTCCGCAGGCTGATAACGTATTTCTTGGCCCTTATTCCGGAAGGCCGTCACGGGATAATTTGGTTTCTCCTGTGGATGGAATAAAAAAATATATTTCGAGAAATAGTCTTTCTACAGAAGTTCTTGTCTCAACAGGCGGCAGTACGGCAAGTAAAAGTAATTTGCTCTATATCGCCGGATTTGAACTAATAAAATCCGATGGAACAGTTTCAAAATTCGATGCGACAAAATTCAGTTCATCTTCAAGAGGTATTACAGTCGGATCCGGTATGAGTGATGAGGAACAGGTCAGAACGATAGATGACGGTTCCTGGACTGCCTATAATAATATTGATCTGACAAATGTGGATACAATCGGCGTCAGTCTTAATATTCCTACTGAAGGGGGCATTGTTGAAGTGCGAGTTGGTTCGACAGAAGGGAATCTGCTGGCAACTTTAAATGCAACCGTAGCAGCCGGAATGAGGGCAGGCGGTGTTTACGGCACTGGTGAATTGATGAAAGTGAAAGTCAACAAGCTTGGATATAATGAGCCTCAAACGCTTTATCTAGTATATAAAGCGCCGGTTAATGATGAAATTGATCAGGAAACCATAAAGACTGCTGCCTCGGCTGATGTTGTCATCGTATTCGTTGGAACCGATGAGAAAACCGCCACCGAAGAAGCTGACAGGCTAACTCTGTTATTACCCGGAAACCAGGTTGATCTCATCAAAGCGGTTGCTGCAGCCAATCCCAATACCATTGTGGTTATGCAGACACTGGGTTGTGTTGAAGTTGAAGAATTTAAAAATCTAAAAAATATACCAGGAATTATCTGGACAGGATTTAACGGTCAGGCCCAGGGTGACGCCATTGCCAGTATCCTTTTTGGTGATGTGAGTCCGGGCGGCAAACTGAATGCCACCTGGTATAAATCAGTTAATGATCTTCCACCAATTACGGATTACACGCTCAGAGGCGGTAAGGATAAAAACGGTCGTACGCTATGGTATTTCGATAAAGACGTATCATACGAATTTGGATATGGATTGTCTTATACGACCTTTGAGTACAGCAATTTCAAAATCAGTAAAAAGAATATAACTCCAAATGATAAAATGACCATCCGTGTTGATGTTAAAAATTCCGGGGCATATGATGGCGATGAAGTTGTTCAAATATATATGAGAACGCCGGACAGCCCGGCGTCGATGCAGCGACCTATTAAAAGGCTGAAAGGATTCAAACGGGTAACCATCCCGGCAGGTCAGAAGAAAACCGTTCAGATTGATATTGATTGCGCTGATCTCTGGTTCTGGGATATGGATCAAAATAAAATGACCTTTGACCAGGGAAAGTATGTATTTGAAATAGGCGCTTCTTCAAAAGATATCAAAGGATCTGTATCAGCTGTAATGAAAGGTCAGTTTATTCCTACGCTAAAAACGGTAGTAGCCGATTGTGGTGTTTCGGTAATGAAAAATGGTTCCAGCGCTCAAACAAGCGTAACAGCCGCGATGACAGACGATAGCTTTTATGAAATTAGCAAAGCTGACATTGTATATTCCAGCAGTAATCCCGATGTCGCAGTTGTTAATGAGAAGGGACTGGTCACCGCTATGCGAACCGGTGTAGCCACAATTACAGCACGTGTTACGATTGATGGTCATACCGAATCGGGTAGTTACCCAATAAAAGTTACGCCTGATATGAGACCGGTCAGCTTGACAGTTAATGGAAAAGAAGTGGTTGGATTTGATCCGGATATGCATAGTTACAGCTATCTTTTACCGGCTTCCGCATCTCAGGCTCCTGTGGTCAAAGCCGCATCTTCCGGTCCGGATATTCTGGTTGAGGTTGAGCAGGCAAAGCATGTTCCCGGAACGGCTATCGTTACTTTGACAGATAATATTACAGTAGAAAAGAATTCTTACTATGTGAATTTTGGGATCGAATCCGTTGATGATGAATTCAACAATTCAACGCTTGGGAAAACATGGAGCTGGATACGAGAAAATTCTGAAGACTGGAGTCTCTCTAAAAAATCCGGATCGCTTACAATTACGGCAAGGGATGGAGGCCTTAAAGAAGCCAGTAATAATGCGGAGAATATTTTGCTGCAAAGCGCAAACACAGATTGGATTATAGAATCCAAACTTGTGTTTTCGGGAAAACCTTCCGGTTTTTCGCAGCATGGCGGATTGATTGCATACCAGGATGATGATAATTATGTAAAGTTCGTCTATGGCGCTGGCGGAGGCTTCAGGCGACGGGACAATAATACGAGCGGCTCTGTTTTTCTTATTATTGAGGAAAATGGAAATCAGCAAAATATCTCAACATTGAGTATGGAAGATATCATTAAAAAAGATAATACGCTTTATTTTAAACTGGAAAAAGAAGGGGATCGATATACAGCTTCATGTTCTCCGGATGGAAAAAAGTATGAATCCGTAGGCAGCGTTAAACTTCTGCTTAGAGATATTCAGGCAGGCGTAACTGCTTGTGAAGGAATACCGGATCCAAGAATGCTCTTTTTTATGAGAATGCGCGGCGGGCAGCAACAGACTGCGTCTCAAATTCCATTTGAGATGTCGGCGGACTATTTCCATATTCAGAATAGCGGAGCAAAATAACCGGCATAATTTTTAATAAAGTATAAAGACGTCAATAAGTTTTAGAAAAGTTGATATTGGAAGATATTAATCGAGGTAAAAAAATTATAACCAGTCTATGGTGGGGATCAATTATTATATTATTTGCCAGCGAACTGATCTCTAATGAATCAAGCTATTTAGATGGTTATACCGATATAGTGACTTTCCAGGATCAATATATTGCTACAGGAGCTGATGGTCGGATTGATAATATTTCGATTCATGGCGAAAGTGTAACTATTGATAAATCCAGTCAATATAGACTTAACTGCGCTTTCTCAAATGATAACATATTTATAGCTGTTGGAGAACATGGTTCCATTGTATACTCCGTCGATGGAAAAGTATTTAATCAGGCTAAATCAGGAACAGACAAGAATATTAGAGGAATTACTTCAAGAAACGGACTGATTATAACAGGCGCTGAGAACGGTACTATACTCACTTCGCAGGATGGTAAAGTATGGAATCTTGTAGAGACTAAGGCTAAAGGTAATATCCTGTCACTATCATCAAATAATTCCTTTTTTATTGGCGTAACGGATGCCGGCGAAATTATTAAATCAACGGATGGCTATAAATGGGAAATTAAGGATTATAATAAAGAATATGCCGGATTTAATCCTTATTTGAAATTTAAAAAGATATTAGCTGTTGATAACAATATAATTATTATCGGGACACACGAAGACGGATCGCCAGCCATTTTATCATCCTCATTGGGCACTGTCTGGGCGGAAAGATTATCAGTTTATATTGATGAGGAAGACAGGATTAATTACCTGACAAATACTCCGAATGACCTCGCTTATGATCCTGATCAGGAACAATTCATCCTTGGATGTGAAAACGGCGAATTGTTTACTTTGCCCGGTTGTTCCAAATGTAATAAGTTAATAAAAATATCTGAGTGTGATTTAAATGCAATAATCTATGATAACAGTTTTTTACTGATTGGCGCTGCTGATTATTCAGTATTGATTCAGAGATTGTGAATTTTCAATAGATTTGATACAAAATTATTTACTATTTTAAGAATGAAAATAACCGGAAAATATTGGAGGTCTTTGTCGATGAAAACGAAAATTATTGGAATTGCTATTTTAATTCTTTGCTCTTTTACCATAATGGCTTTGATGCCAGGCAGCAAGAAGGCAAGTAAACCAATTTATCTAAATCCATCTTATTCATTTAAAGAAAGAGCCGCAGACCTTGTTTCCAGAATGACGCCTGAAGAAAAACAAAGTCAATTGGGCAATACCATGCCGCCCATTCCGCGTCTGGGCGTTAATCACTATGATTTTTGGGGTGAAGCGCTTCACGGGATTTTAGGCCGGAATAACAACAGCGGTATGACAGCCACTTCTTTTCCCAACAGTGTGGCAATAGGTTCGACATGGGATCCCGAACTGATTAAACGCGAAACATCAGTCATTTCCGATGAAGCCAGGGGATTTAATCATGACCTTATCTTTACACTTACTTACTGGTCACCCGTTGTTGAACCGGCCAGGGATCCAAGATGGGGAAGGACCGCTGAGACCTTTGGTGAAGATCCTTTTCTGGTTTCACAAATTGGAAAAGGATTTATCCAGGGACTCATGGGCGATAATCCAACCTATCTTAAAGCGGTGCCCTGCGGAAAACATTATATTGCCAACAACACGGAATTTAACCGCCATACCGGCAGCGCAAATATGGATGACAGGGATATGAGGGAATATTATCTGGTACCTTACAGAACACTTATTAGGGATTATAATCTGCCGGCTATTATGACGGCGTACAGCGCGGTTAACGGTATTCCTGTATCAGCTAGTAAATTTCTGGTGGATACGCTTGCCAGAAAAACATACGGAATGGATGGCTACGTCACGGGCGATTGCGGTGCGATTAGTGATATGGTCAGGGGACACAATTACGTGAAAACCAATGAGGAGGCCGCGGCGCTGGGACTTATATCCGGTGTCGATACAGATTGTGGCGATGTTTATCAGCATCATACGTTAAATGCGCTGGAGAAAGGATTACTTACACAGGGCGATATTGATAAAGCGCTGGTTAATATTTTTAGTATAAGAATGCGGCTTGGTGAATTTGATCCAAAGGAAATGGTTCCTTATGCAGACATCAAACCAGCTATAATCAACGATCCGTCTCATAACGATCTTGCCATTGAAGTCGCTGTGAAAACACCTGTGCTGTTAAAAAATGAAATTAATACTAAAACAGGAAAAAAAGCATTACCTCTCGATGCAGGTAAAATAAAAAAAATAGCCGTATTAGGTCCCCAGGCTGATCTTATAGAATTGGGTGATTATTCCGGTGAAGTTGAACCTTCTCTTAAGATTACACCCCTGGCAGGTATTAAGAATTACATTAAACAAAATGGACTGAATGTAGAGGTTGTACACAGTTCAGGCGGAAATACCGAAAGAAAAAATGATTTCTATACCCTTATCAATTTTTCAACTAAAGATAAAGACGGTACGGTTAAAGAATACGATGCAACTAAATATGACGATGCTGCAAAAGGACTTATTACTTCGGCAAGATTTGGCAGAGCTTCCGTTAGAGGCATTAAAAATGGCGACTGGCTTGCTTATAACAATATTGATGTAACGAATCTTGATTCTATAAAATTCAATATGAATGTATTTGTCAGCGGAGGGGCCGTTGAAGTCAGAGTTGGTTCTGCCACGGGCAATATTCTTACTACACAAAAAGTTATCAGCGATCAGACCGGCGGATTTAGAGCTTTCCGCAATATTGTATCTGTACCGGCTAAAATTAACACATTGGGTATTTCCGGACCGCAAAGCATCTACCTGGTTTTCCGTGAACCTGAAGCGCCGGCCACCGATAAAGAAACCCTTGCAATGGCAAAATCTGCTGATGTTGCCTTAATCTTTGTGGGTACCGATCAAAGCACGGGAAGAGAAGAGTCTGACCGATTCTCTTTAGTATTACCGGGTAATCAGCAGGAATTGATTCAAGCGGTAGCTGCCGTTAATCCTAACACCATTGTTGTAATGCAAACCATGGGAATGGTAGAAGTTGAAGCATTCAAAAATGATAAAAATATTCCGGGCATCATTTGGACAGGATACAACGGTCAGGCGCAGGGAACCGCGATGGCTAAAATTTTATTTGGCGAAGTTAATCCCGGTGGAAAATTAAATGTGACCTGGCACAAGTCGGTCAACGATCTTCCGGATTTTAATGATTATGCCTTACGGGGTGAATCGGGTAAGAATGGAAGAACCTACTGGTATTTTGATAAAGA
>JAFGKZ010000071.1 GCA_016928315.1 Calditrichaceae bacterium | reverse complement strand
GTAGAACCAAATAACATGCCAAAAATATGTCACAGTATCAGAACTAATTAATGTATTGTTTTTTAGCGATTTACTTAAAAATGATCAAATAGCATACATGAACAATCGTTCACATTTTGTGACTATTCGTTCTAACAAAGCGGAATGATCGTTCACATTATTAAATAAAGCCGGTATTTCTTCGCAAAAATCAATATGGTGAAAAGAACAATCTGTTGGTACATCTTAGCTATCATAAATTTTTACAAGTAAATGATAACGCTTCACACATTACTTCAATCCATTCATCAACTCGCAATACCTGGATAAAATTTCTATCGTGGATGAATCGGTAACAAAAACGGAATTTCTACCCTGCGGCTCCTGCGGCGGATCGCCTGTATAATCGTCCCCTTCTTTCCAGACGGCTTCTTTGGGCTCACGGACTTTACCGAATCCGCCCCAGGCCCAAAAATTACTGCCAACCAGCGGACCGCCATTTTTGGAATTCTCGTATATCATTCTAAAAATCATGTCGTAGTATTTATCGCGATAAACCGTTGCAGAGGCAGGATTATAAGAATGCAGATCACGCGGAATGCCAAATTCCTCTATTACAATGGGCTTGCCTGCTTCATTGGCAAAATCAATATGGTCTTTGATATATTGGGCAGCTTTTTTCTCTGCAATCGGGTAAGTGGAATCAGCTTTGTGCGGTAAAAACCACCGCCAGTTTAATATCCATAAATGGAAGGTCATGTAATCGATACCTTCATACTGATGAATTTCTTTGAAAACTTCTTCAGATTCCAGACAGCCGGCTAATCCTTCATTACCGGTGGATACAAGATGATTGTTATCGATTGATTTGATATAGTTCGAAGTTTCATCGATCCATTTGCTAAAGGCAGTAAAATGCTGTTTTCCCTCTGCACCGCTTCCTGGACGCGGTTCATTGGCCAACTGCCAGGCCATAATGGCCGGATCGTCTTTATACTTCTTTCCGGTGATTGTATTCGTCCGCTTAACTATTTTTTCAATATATTTTTTAAATGCGTCATTCATTTTTTTACTATAATAGAACTGCGAACTAAAATTCATAAAATGATGCCAATCATAAGGTGGTAAAAACGGATTTGGAACCTCAATATTTTTTTCCCAGGCGACATATTGGGACATCCCTCCCGACCAAACCCAGTAATTATTAAGAAATACAACAGCATACATGTTTCGCTTACCCATTTCAGCTAACAGAAAATCCAATCCTTGCAGAATAGATTCTTCAAATATACCCAGCTCCGGTTGAATAGACGGGCGTACCGTGTTAAACTGCTTCCCTTCCGAGGCTCCCATCACGCGGAGATTATTGATACCTAACAGCTTTAAATAATCCAATTCTTTGGTCAAGCGATCGCGGTCGCCTTGTTCACCAGCCATGCCCATATTAGCTCCAAACCAGATATTGCTTCCTAAAAAATAATACGGCTGTCCGTTAATATGGAACTGTTTATCCTTTACCGTAACAAATTGCGATGATTGAGTAAAACATAATTGTATAAAAATAGTAACAAAACCAATGACAGGTAATAGCTTTTTCATATTTCAGGCAATCCTTTAGCTAATTTATATTTTAATGATGATAAGTATCGTAAACGGAAATCATTTTAAATTTATTTTTAAAGTCTTTAATATCCAAATTGCATGTGCAATTAATTTGAACCGGCTTTCCCGGTATTAAATCAAAATAATTATCAGAGAAAAATACAGCTTCATCACCGTGGCTTAGAAACAAATTTTTAACCAACATATTACTTATCAGGCTGATCTCATAACCGGATTTAATATTATATAGATCAATCTTTATTTCCGGTTTTGGTAAATCAAGATTCTTTGTCCTGTCAAAGTAAAGCCGGTTTTCGGAAAGAAGGCGATCCTTTTGATAACAGGCACAGTGCATCACCACATTATTTTTCTTTTTATCCTTTAGTATCTCATTCAATCTGCTTTTGAATACGATCTGATTATCGTTTTCTCTCAGTCCGGCTGTCTGCTCATTAATCCAGATTTTATTACCGGTGAAGTCCAGCAATTCAAGCACAATGCTACAGTTCAGCGCTTCCTGCAGATCGGATATAACATGTACATAAATGTTCTCGCCATCAAAATCCGGTGATATCAGAACCGGGTTAAAAGCCTTTTTAGCAAAAAAGTGCAGGGCTTTCCAACGGCCGTAATAATCAATGCTCGACCAGGATGCAGCCGGCCAGCAATCATTAATCTGCCAGTACAATGAACCCATACAATATGGTTTACTTCTGCGTTGCGCTTCCATGCCGGTTTTGATACCTTCCGCCTGGAGTACCTGGCTTAAATATAACAAGTCCGGAAAATTATCCGGAACATGATATTCCCAGTTCATGTACATTTTAATGAGCTGATTTCCAATACCGCTGCGCTGATGAGCTGCCATGACTTCGGAATCGATATCCCGGTCTTCGGCACTAGTAAATTTCTTAACCGTTGCCAATTCCGGAAAAGACTGGAAACCGTATTCACTCATAAACCGGGCCGGATATTTTTTAAAATTTTCAAACGGTTCTTTGTTATGCCACACGCCCCAATAATGCATATCACCAGAAGTTTTTGTATAGGAAGAACGCTCATCGTATTCCCCCATCGGTGAAGACGGCCAATAAAATCGAACAAAATCCAATTCTTTTACTAACTGTGGAATTAGATCGTAAAACAGTTTACCATAATCGACCCAGAGTTTTTTGGCAATTTCCGGTTTAAATTTATTTTTCCATCCATTCTCATCATCCATATGCCAAATCCAGTCGTTTTCATTATTGCCGCACCAGATGGCGATACAGGCGTGGTTACGTAAGCGTTTGATATTATCGATAATTTCCTGCTTAACATTGCTTAGAAAGTCCTCGTCACCCGGATACATGGAACAAGCAAACATAAAATCCTGCCAGATCAGGATACCGTGTTGGTCGCAAAGTTCGTAAAAAATATCATTTTCATAAATGCCGCCGCCCCATACCCGGAGCATGTTAAGATTGGCATCGGCTGCAGAGCGGATAATATGTTCATATTTTGAGGATGTAACCCGGGTTATAAAATTATCATTAGGAATATAATTGGCGCCTCTGGCAAAAACAGGTTTGCCGTTTAACTCAAAATAGAAACTTCTGCCCTTCTCATCTTTTTTCCGAATAACTTTAATGCTTCTTAGGCCTATTTTTGTTTCTTTTTTTGTGATTGTATTATTACCAATCGATATTTCTATATTGAACGTATAAAGATTTGCTTCACCCAGTCCATTGCACCACCATAATTTCGGATTATCAATTTCAAAAGAAATTCTTAACCATTGAATTCCAGGTTGCAGAACGGACTCTTTACTGATATATGTTACACCGTCAATTTGATTATTTATAGTTATATAAACTGATTGCCGGTGATCAGAATTAATTTCGATGATTGCAGATATTCGGGCAGTCTTATCATTTACTTCATCCTGCTGGTAATATATTGATTCAATAATGACCTCATCCCAGCTTTCCAGGTAAACCGGACGCCAGATTCCCATAGTTACAAAACGAGGTCCCCAATCCCAGCCGTAATGATACGGCGCCTTCCTGGCAAAAACGCTTATGCATTTATCACCTAACTCCCCAACTTCGGACTGATCATTAATGGCCGGCAGGTTATAATCAAGTACATTATATTTTGGGATATCTTCATTTATCGGCGATCGGAATATTACTTTCAATTCATTTTCATTTTGCAGGATGCCCTTCACATCTGCCGTCCATCTGCGGAACATATTGTTAGCTTCAATGATTTTGATACCGTTCAGGTAGGCGTCTGCATAAGTATCCAGTCCTTCAAATATCAAACGTTGATGTTTGTTTTTTAAAATATCAGAATCGACTTTAAATTTGGTCTGATATTCCCAGTTGACTTTATCTATCCATTGCAGTTTACGTTCATTCGTGCGAAAAAAAGGATCATCAATTTTCTTATTAACTAACAGGTCAGTATGAACACAACCGGGTACAGATGCCGGAAACCATTCATCTTTGTTTTGCTGTTTAAATTTCCAGTCAGTTTTTATTTGGATTCTATTTATTGGCATAAGTCAAATCAGTCATTGGAGTATTAAGTAGGTCTAAATATTATTTTTGATCCTGATATATGTATAATTTTTACGTCCTGCCGAATTCATTTCGGCATCTAAAAAACAAATTATTAATCCAGCATCTTTAAATTCTTCCTGATCAATTCAATCCGCTGTTCTACACAGACTTCCGATCGCAAACCGTCTTCCGGTGTATTAATACAATAGTTAACTAACTGATTAACTGTAGATGTTGCTACATGCAAGCGGGTATCCGAGGATGCATAATAAATAAAAACAGCGCCGTTATCATCACAAATCCAGCCATTACAAAAAGTAACATTCGAAACATCACCTACGCGTTCATCCCCCATTGGCGCAATAAAATATCCCCCGGGATTATATATTTTTTTCCAGGGTTCCTTTAAATCTGTCATAAACATGTATAACACATAACGTAAACCAGCGGCCGTATTGCGCACACCATGAGCCAGGTGAAGCCAGCCTTCTTTCGTTTTAATTGGGGCTGGTCCCTGCCCGTTTTTCACTTCTTTAATCGTGTGATATTGACGATCATCCACAATAACTTCTTCATCAAGTACAGGATTTTCCATAGAATCAGTCAGTCCAAATCCAATGCCGCCGCCGCTGCCGGTATCAATAAAACTATCCTGAGGGCGTGTATAAATAGCATATTTACCGTCAACGAATTCCGGGTGGACAACACAGTTCCTTTGCTGCGGTGATTTTGTCTTTAAATTGGGTAAACGCTCCCATGTTCTAATATCTTTGCTGCGGATGATGCCGCATTGCGCGATGGCTGATGAGAGATCGCCGCGCGGAGCATCCGGATCTTTACTTTCCGCGCAAAACATGCCATAAATCCAGCCGTCTTCATGTTCTGTCAGCCGTAAATCATACATGTTGGTTTCAGTATCTTCCAAACCCGGGATAACCATCGGGTAATCCCAAAATTTAAAATTATCAATGCCGTTGGGACTCTCGGCGATGCCAAAAAAAGATTTACGATCCAGTCCTTCAATTCTTGGAGCTAAAATATATTTACCTTTCCACATAATAGAACCGGCATTCATAACCGCATTTATACCAAGACGTTCCTGTAAAAACGGATTCGTTTTATAATTCAGATCATATCGCCAGAAAAGCGGCACATGCTCGTGGGTTAATACGGGATTTTTATACCGGCTGTAAATTCCGTTTTTAGATGATCGTTTTTTATTTTTTTTTGTGATTAATGTATTGTATTTCTTATTAAGTTTTTTTAATTGTGCATCAAACTCTTGTTCATTCATT
>JAFGKZ010000003.1 GCA_016928315.1 Calditrichaceae bacterium | reverse complement strand
GCCCCAGCTTCCATTAATTGAAAGTTGCGGCAGCCAGCCTAACTGTTTATTATTTACATAGGCGCGAATCAGCGCATTCGATGGAATAGAATCAACTGAATAACCAAATTCAGGTGTTAGACGAAAATATTCGGGAGTGCCCCAACTGCCGTCATAATCAAAAAAGCCGTAACCCAAGGTATAAAAAAGATTATTCTTTAGCGCTGCCTGTGGGCTTAAACGGTAATCATGCATTAATTCAAAATGCGGTTGATTGAAATTTTCAATTTCATCTTTGCGTCTTTCGGCCGCATATTCAATATTGTTTCCAGTGGAATCGACTCCCCAGTAACTGTAGTTTTTTCTTCGTAATTTTGAATTATCATTAACAAATTTTGGCAAACCCTCATAAGACAGACCATCCTTAATCGGGCCGCCATAAAAATGAAAACGTAAATTATGATTCTGATCGTACATGGCAGCACCGAGGAAATAGCTCTTGAAGTCTACCCAGGCCCGATCGCGGTAACCATCGCTTTTGATCTGTGAAATACGCCCGTTTATAATATATTTATCGGCAATTATTCCGGAATTAAATGAGGCTGAAATTTTACTGGTACCGTAAGAACCGTATCCCGTTTGTACTTCCAGTTGCGGTTCAGGATTAAAATAATTGGTCTGAATATTAATCGATCCGCCGATGGCAGCAGGGCCATAAAAAGAACTGCCAGCGCCGCGTTGTACCTGAATCGATTGAATGTTCGATGCAAAATCAGGAAAATCCAGCCAGTAAATATTATGATCTTCGGGATCGTTCTGCGGAATGCCGTTAACCATAACTGAGATGCGCCGTTGATCGAATCCCCGGATACTTAAATAATTATATCCTATTCCGTTTCCGTTTTCCGAATAGAAAGTTGTTGATGGTAATTCAGATAAAATTTCCGGAATATCCTGAACCGTATAGCGCGGCTGCAATGTTTTACGGTCAATATTGTTGAATGTCACCGGGTTCACGCGCTCCTGTGCCCGATTGGATTCTACAATCACCAGAGGGCCGTCAATGGCCGATTGATTCAATTCAATCTTTAGCGCTGTATCCGCTGATAAAAATGGAATTTCAATTTTCTTAATACTGTAACCTATAAAACCGGCTTCTAAAATATAATTAGCTGCCGGCAGATTCTTAATCATAAAAAAGCCATCGTTATCGCTGGTTGTTCCGATAGATGTGTGAATGATAGTAATGTTTGATCCGGCCAGACCTTGCTTTGTAACCTGATCGATCACCCTGCCTGATATACTAAAAGTTTCTCTGGCATGCGCAGAAAAAACAAATGCTATAGAAAATAAAAATAAAATGCCCCGATTAAACACGATAACACCTCCAAACTAAAAAAAGCCATTTCCAAGAACCGGAAATGGCTTAATAAACAATGATATTCGAATATTATTTTTGCCGTTTCCTACGCCGGTATTATCCGGATCAGGTTCAATGGGTATAATCTCAGAATCCGCTTAAGCGAAAACACCCCTTATTAAAGGCGGGTATAATTTATTAAAAAATCAGACCATTAGGCAATTTTTATTTTTTCTTATTTAGTGATTCTTTTACGATTTTCAATTCTTCAATGCGTGATTCAATTTCAGATTCCAGCTCATTAATCTGATTACGCAAGTCTTCCTGATTGACCGGCTTGGCTTCATCTTTACTTTGCTGCTGTACCTCATCGATATTTTTTTGAGTCAGTTCAATCTGATTATTCAGATCCTTGAGTTCATCAATCAACACGGGCAGGGATTCATGAGTTTTTAGTTTATCCACTTTATTTTCAGTAAAGAAAGGATAAACCGTTTCGCCGAGCAGCTGCAATTTTTTACGTTTGGAACTATTCAACTGATGCAAATCAAATTTTAAACGGGCTACTTTGCCCATTTCTTCGGCTGTATCTTTTAAACCCTGCGCATTAACTTTAGCGCGATCGAGACTTTGTTCAATGGTCTTTTTAACTTTATCAAAAAAATCTGTCATTTTATTCTCCGATTTGTTATGTTTAAAATTCAATACCCTAAAAATGTAAAAAAATATTTGAAAAATCAATATTAATTAAAGTTATCTACGTTTAAAACCACTTCCGGGTTCAGAAAAAATTGAAATTAATTTTTATTTAGATAACCTCTATAATTCTTGTTTATCTTGTTGCCTGCAATTATATTTGTTTACAAAATTGAACGATAATTCGGGAATATTTTTCCCCAACAACACCTTTAGACTTAAAAAAAATTTTTAGAAGAATCATTTATGCAAAATAATGTAACGTTAACCCGAAAGTTTGAATTTTCAGCCAGCCACCGCTACTGGAATGAAAAATGGTCTAAGGATGAAAACGAGAAAATCTTTGGACATAATACCAGTCCATACGGACATGGACATAATTATGATTTATATGTTACCGTAAGCGGTCCTATTTCCGAAGAGACAGGCATGATTATCAATTTGAGCGAATTAAAGAAAATTGTAAATGAAATCCTATTAGAATTTGATCATAAATATCTGAATCTGGATACGCCCTATTTTAAAGATAAGATTCCCACAACGGAAAATTTAGCGCTGGTTCTTTTTGATTTAATAGGTAAAAAACTGGCAGGATATAAATCATTAATTTTAAAACGCATCAGGCTTTATGTAACGCAGGATGCCTATGCGGATGTCTGGCAGGATACATAATGGCAATTACTGTAAGCTTAACCCGGATATATTCCTTTAGCGCAGCGCACCGGTTAAATTCAGAAACTTTGGATGAGCGAAAAAATATTGAAGTTTATGACAAGTGCAATAATCCACAGGGGCATGGACATAATTATAAAATAGAATTAACTGTAACCGGCCGGCCTGATCCGGATACCGGCATGATCATTTCCAGAACATTATTGGATAAAAAAGTAAAAAGCTTATTGCACAAATTAAATTATAAACATTTGGACAATGAAGTATCGTATTTTAAAGATAAGATATCTTCTGGTGAAAATATTGTGCAATATTTATGGGATCAACTGGATACACATATCGGTGGGAAAATGCTATATCATTTAAAATTATGGGAGACAAATAATAATTCGTTTGAATTAGGGAGGTAAATATAAAATGCAGCATGGAATAGAAGGCGCCATCAGAACAATTTTGGAAGAGATTGGAGAAGACCCGGATCGTCAGGGTTTACATAAAACACCTTTTCGCGTAGCAAAAATGTATCGGGAAATTACCCAGGGTTATCACAAAGATCCGCAAAAAGAGATTAACGGAGCGATATTTGATGTAAAATATGATGAAATGGTGGTGGTGGCGAATATTGAATACTACAGTATGTGTGAGCATCATATGCTGCCCTTTTTTGGTCATGTACATGTTGGTTATATTCCCAAGGGTAAAGTGGTTGGGCTTAGCAAAATTCCACGTATTGTTGATATGTTTGCCCGCCGTTTGCAAATACAGGAAAACATGACGCAGCAGATTGCTGATATCTTAAATGAAAATTTACAGCCGGACGGTGTTGGCGTGGTAGTCGAAGGTCAGCATATGTGTATGATTCTGCGCGGCGTACAGAAACATCAGGCAAAGATGATAACTTCAGCCATGATAGGTTCATTTAAAAATGATGAAAAAACCCGCTCCGAATTTTTACATTTGATCCGCAGTGAACGGATTAATATGTAATTTATAAAACTTTTTAATCATTATATACACGCTTTATATCTGTTAAATTCTCTCTGAATAATATAAAGCTGAAGCATTTATAACAATAATTTACTCGTTGCTTAAGGTTATTTATAAAATGCTTCGTCCCTGTGCATTATCAAAAAAATATCCAAATAAATTTTGTTTTATTGTTGGATTTTTCTATATTTGCCGTTACTATATATAGAAACAATCATGAACAACATTAAAGAAATTGCCGGATTGCTGGCAGAAACACATCAAAAGAAGCTCATTCAGGAATTCTTAGAAAGCCTTTTTACCCCGGCTGAACTGGAAGCGATATCTTCGCGCTGGGAAATTGTTAAGCGGCTCGATAAAGGAATTAGTCAACGCAAAATCGCCAAAGAGCTGCATTTGAGTTTATGTAAAATTACACGCGGCTCGAAGGAATTAAAAAAAGTTAATTCACCGATGAAGAAAATGATCAGTAAGATCGACATAGATAAAACAGACAAATGATCCAAGGAGGAATGGATGCAAACGAAAGTTTTTCTCACTGAAGATGAAATGCCAAGGCAGTGGTATAATCTTGCCGCGGATTTACCTTCTCCCATGCAGCCGCCATTAGGACCGGATGGAAACCCTATTTCACCGGAAATGCTGGCGCCTGTATTCCCCATGAACTTAATTGAACAGGAAGTCAGCCAGGAACGCTGGATTGATATCCCGGAAGAAATACTGTCAATTCTGTATCGATGGAGACCAACTCCATTACATCGGGCATATGCCCTGGAAAAAGCATTGGGCACGCCGGCTCGTATTTATTACAAAAATGAAAGCGTCTCTCCGCCGGGAAGTCATAAACCCAACACGGCGGTTGCTCAGGCCTGGTATAACAAACAATTTGGTATTAAAAAACTTACTACGGAGACCGGCGCCGGCCAATGGGGGAGTGCTTTAGCATTTGCCTGTTCTTTAATTGGATTGGAATGTAAAATATTTATGGTGCGCATTAGTTTTGATCAGAAACCATTCCGCAAAATTATGATGCAGACCTGGGGCGGCAGATGTATTCCCAGTCCCAGTAATGAGACCCAGGCCGGACGCGATATATTAGCAAAAATTCCCGATACTCCGGGCAGTCTGGGCATTGCTATAAGCGAGGCTATTGAGGCTGCCGTAACAGATACCACAGGTGAAACGCGTTATTCGCTTGGCAGTGTACTGAATCATGTTATGCTGCATCAGACAATTATAGGTTTGGAAACTAAAAAGCAATTAGAAAAAATTAATGAGAAAAAAGTTGATGTAGTGGTTGGTTGTGCCGGCGGCGGCAGTAACTTTGCCGGATTGGCATTTCCATTTGCGCTGGATAAAATTAACGGCGCTGAAATTGACATTATTCCGGTTGAACCTTCATCATGCCCAACCATGACGCGTGCTCCGTATGCCTACGACCATGGTGATGTGGCAAAAATGACTCCGCTGCTTCCTATGCATACATTAGGGCATGAATTCATCCCGCCGCCTATCCATGCAGGAGGATTACGTTACCATGGTATGGCGCCATTGGTGAGTCAGGCCATTGTCGAAGGTCTTTTAACGCCACAGTCCATTCATCAGCTGGAATGCTATGAGTCAGCCGTCATGTTTGCCCGTACCGAAGGTATTATTGTTGCCCCGGAGACAAGTCATGCAGTTGCCACTGCCATTCGTGAAGCGAAAAAGGCTAAAGAGGAAGGTAAAGAAAAAGTGATTCTGTTTAACCTGAGTGGTCATGGTTTAATGGATTTAAGCGGTTATGATAAATATTTTGCAGGTGAACTCATCGATTATGCACTGCCTGATGATGTACTGGCCGAATCACTGAAATCATTGGAAGGATTGCCGAAACCGCCGGTAAATAAAACAGGAAAATGGTAGAATGAACATTCATGAATATGATGCAGAAACCATTTACTGTCGGAAATTGGGACATCATCTGAAATTTGATTACTGTAGAAGAGAGTTCAATGAATTACCCTGTTCCAGAATTATAAAATGCTGGGCAGAAAGAATACCAATTCATAATTTTCTTAGTTCACATTTTTCGGATAAGGATTTAGAAAAGATATTTGCACCACCTGTTCCAAAAATGACTTCACTAATTGAGCTGATTCAAAAAGCCCAGGCATTAAACGAATAGTGATAAAGAAATACCCCCTTTTATCCTATTTAAAAATGGATATTAGGGGGTTTTTTATTGTCAATAACAAATACAGTGCCTTTGTCTTTCTGAGCAGAGCTAAGAATCTAAAAAAAAGATCTACAAGATTCTTCTCAGCCAACCGAGGTATCAGAATAACAAAGAATAGTCTATTGTTTTGCTAAAATTGTTTCAATCTCATCCATGATTTTATTCATTTTTGCAAAGGCCAATTTATAAGGTTCGGTAGTGGTCATATCAACGCCAATATTTTTCAATATCGGGATGGCATAATCGGAACCGCCCGCGCTTAAAAATTCCTTAACGTATTTATCACGCATACCCGTTGTCTCATCAAGTAATAATTCGGATACGGCGGCTGCGGCACAAAGTGACGTTGAGTACTGGAAAACATAAAAATTATAATAAAAGTGCGGAATGTAGGCCCATTCGATGCCATAAAGATCATCAATGACCGTAACGCCTTTTTCATGACCATAATAGGTTTTAAGAATATCCAGATATGTCTCGGTTAACTTTTCTCCAGTCAAAGCTTCGCCTGCTTCTGCCAATTCATGAATTTTCATTTCAAATTCTGCAAACTGGGTCTGACGGAATAACGTTGTTCTGAAGCCCTCCAATTGATTACCTAAAATGGACAAACGTTTTTGTGGATCATCAATTTCTCCGAGTACATGATTTATCAGCAAAGCCTCATTGGTTATAGAGGCAACCTCTGCCAAAAAAATTGGATAATGTGAGTTAATGAAGGACTGATTTTTATTGGAATAATAACTATGCATGGTATGACCAAGCTCATGCGCCAAAGTGCTGACATCATCATACTTTCCGTTATAGTTCATCAAAATATAAGGGTGCACATCATAGGCTGAACCTGATGAGTATGCGCCGGAACGTTTTCCTGTATTTGGGTACATATCAATCCAACGGTTATTAAAGGCTTCATCAAGCGTTGCAACATAATCGCTGCCCAGAGGTTGCAGCGCTATCTTAATAACATCCTGAGCTTCATCTACTGTATAGCTTAAATCAACTTCTTTTACCAAAGACGGATACATGTCATAATAATGAAGTTCATCAATACCAAGCATTTTTTTACGCAGCTCCAAATACCGGTGCAGGGTGGGCAGATTTTCATGAACGCTGTTAATCAGATTCTCATATACTTCAACCGGGATATTATCGGCATTTAAAGCGCTTTGTAAAGATGATTCATAATTACGCACATTCTTATAGAACATATCCCGTTTAATCTGGCTATAAAGCTGCGTTCCAAATGATCTTTCATATTGTTTGTATGCGCTAAAAAATTCTTCAAAAACCTTGACGCGCAGATCTCTATTATCACCGGCGCGATACAAGGTGTAAGCGGCATCATCAAGGCGTACTTTTTCACCTTCAGCCAGCTCAATCTCTGGCCTGGGCATATCGGCATTTTTAAAAATACCATACACATCGTAAGGCGTATCACTCATTAGCCCGGCCTGGGATATAACCTCTTCCACTTCAGCGGAACGGGTATGGGGTTTTAGACGCTGAATATCATCAATATAATGGGCATATTCTTTAAGTTCCGGTTTCTTTTTCATAAACTTTTCGATTGTTTTTGTATCAATGGCTAATATCTCCGGATCAATATAGGAAGCGGCAGCGCTTAATTTTGTACCAATTTGACCTATCTCCTGAGTCATACCCATCGGACCTGATTCTCTGGTGTCCTGATCGGATAATTTGGAAGCATAGCCCGATAAAAGAGCATATTTTTTCCAAATGTTTGATGTAAGTTCAAGGCACTCATATAACTGATCAGCTGATTTTCCAAGGCTGCCTTTATATTTGCCGATTTCGCCAATCATGCTTTCCACTTCGGCTTTACCTGCTTTCCAGTCATCATTGGATTTAAAAAGATGTGTGAGATCCCATTTATATTTATCGTCAATCTGATCACGGGATTTATTCGTATCGCCGGCTGTGGCAGTTATTACGGTAAAAAATAAAATGAACATAAGACAAACTCCAATAAAATGGTTCATATAAAACTCCTTATAAATAATTGAACATTTTGGTTGTATTTAAAACAGGCATGTAATTTACGAAATTATTTTAAAGAATTCGACAATAAATGTATAAAATGTCTTATTTTAGATGCGAACAGTATGGTATAATAGAATGAACCGCAATCAATAAAAAAAAGCCCCGAAATTTTATCATCCCGGGGCTTTGAAAATATATTAGCGCATCAGAACCATCTGTTTTGATGCCTGGTGTTTACCGGCTTCTATTTGATAAATATAAGTACCGCTGGCAACGGGTCTGCCAAACCGATCCTGACCATTCCAGTTAACAGAATAACTTCCTGGTATATGATCGGAATTAACCAGCGTTGCAATTTCCTGGCCTTGAATATTATAAATTTTCAAAGTAACAGGTGTAGATTCAGGAATTTCATATTCAATTGTGGTCGTTGGATTAAACGGATTGGGATAATTTTGGTTTAATTCAAAATTACTTATAATGATTTCCGGGCTTTCTATTCCAGAAACAACAACGTTGGAACTATATATACCATTACCATGAGTGGCAACCACTACGAGATCATCTGTAGTTCTTGAATCAAGCATATCGACGACCACATTTCCAATCGAAGTGGCCCCTTCCATAGCCCAAACAGTAGAAGCGCCGTTTAATTCAACCGATGAATATAAACCTGTGCTCGTACCGACTAAGTATATGGCGCCTAAATCCGTGGGCAGTATTTCTGCCCAGCGTGTGGATGGACCGTTGCCGCTGCCATCCGGATTTTGTTCCAGATTTCCGCTGATATTCTGCCAATTGGATCCGGCATTGCTGGTATGCCATAGGCTAATGACCTCATAATTAGAAAAAACAATGACAACTTCATCTGCGTTCTCAGGATTTACAGCTATACAACTGATATAACCGCCAGGGAAACTAGCGGATGTAATACTAGTAGGCGTCGGATCACCGCTGTTTGCGCCATCCATCCTGAATACTTCTCCCTCGGATGTTCCATAATAAAGTCTGTTTGCCGGCGTCGTTGATACTTCTAATGCAGAAATAACGCCAGTTGTAACAGTAGAATTTGTCAGCTTTGTCCAGTTAGTCGATGTAGGTACTGAATTATATTCTTCAATGGCCGTAAGATCAGAATTGCGCCATAATACAGACCCTCCAGACAAGTACATCATTTTACTATTGTTTCTATCTAAAATAAATGGATTTATAAATATATAGTCTTCAGCGTTTTCAGGATCCACCCTGGCCCAAACACCAGAAGGATTATTTGAAGCAAGACGATAAACAACTCCATTTTGTGCAGAGATATAATAATACTTAATCTCAGGTCCTTCTCCAACAGCACAGTAGGCGCCATCCCCACCAAGTAAACTAAACCAGGGGAGTGTTGGATTTGAACTATTAATCATGTAGGATCCGTTATCCTGCATACCCCCCAATATTAAATTACTATTAATGGATGCATAATCTATAGCGCATGTATAAAACTGGGTAGTATAATAGCCATTATTTTTTATTGACCAGGTTACAGAAGAAGCGGTAATGTCGTTTGTCAAACTTAATCCGCCATCATGGCCAGATATAGCTTTGTTGTTATTTGATGGATAAAAAACCAAAGCGTGTTGATCGGCATGTTGATTTGGATAATTACCATAAGAATTATTAGCGGGATCATAACCTCCAATCCAGTTGGTATTGGCCGTTGTGGCAAAGCCGTCGGTTGAACAATAAAGATTAATGCCTCCTATAACCACAAAATTTTCATCATCAGGTTTAACTTTAATCAGCAAGTCATAGGATGATTGTGAATCAAAATCACCTGTGCTGCCTCCTTCAGCGGGGATATTTGTTGAACGATTACTCCAACTGCCTCCTGCGCCAGTGCCATCACCGCTAATATATTCATATTTCCATAAACTATGATTGCTTGTTCCAGATTCTGGTGTATCAGCTAAAAAATAAACAATATTTTCATTGGATGGTGCAATACTCAGAACAATCCTTCTATATTCTGCAGGCCATCCGGCTGGTGTAATATTGGTCCAATCGATACCATTTGTCGATCGCCATATGCCTTTTGTTTGATTGTTTTCAGAACTGAAAGTCGCATAAATCACGCCCGTGGATGTAATAGCTACGTCAGTATAACGAGCATTCAATTGATCGGAGGGATGAAGCACGGCATCCCATTTTTCTCCGCCGTCGATACTTCGGTAAATGACGCTATAGGCTGCAGCATAAACTTCACTTTCCTCGATATTAGAGGGATCAATAACTACATTCCAAATTACTTCGTAAGCATGGGAAAAACTCTGGGGTGTAAAGTTAGCTATACTTGGTAATTGAGACCAGGATACTCCCCCGTCTGTTGATTTAAAAATACCATCTCCAAGATAAAAAGCATTACTGCCGTCTCCACTGGCTGAGTTTCCTCTGTATTCTCCGGTGCCGTAATACCATGTATTGGTATGGCCTGTCCTGGTATCCTGCGCTAAACAGGTTACACTGTGTAACTGATCGGGACCGGTTGTTTTATTCCAGGTGGCACCGCCGTTTATTGACCGCCACATTCCGCCGGAAACACCGCCGGCAATTAATATGTTCTCATTGGTTGCATCAATGGCTAATGCCCTCGTTCTTCCTCCGACATTATAAGGACCTCTTAGCTGCCAGTTTGTGGATACAACAGCGGTTTTAGTTGTACCGCCTGGTTTAGTCAGAGCGTATTCTGAACCGCGTACCGGAAGAGTGGAAGCATATGCCAGTTCCTTTTCGCGGATAATCTCAGGAATTTTTCCTGTTTCCGGATTACGAAGCCGCATGTCTTCATATCGAAAGCGCGCATTAGGATCATCCTGAGTGCCGATAGCGGCTTTGGCTGCACGTTTTAAGGTCAGCTCTGCCTCAGGTTTGTTAAATCCATATTGATTAGTAATTAGGTAGCTGACTGCAAAAGCAATGACAATTATTAAAGAAATGATGTATTTCTTCATGATATAATCTCCAGTTTTAATCTAGTTTTAATTCATATCGGTAAATTATATATTCAACTTTACTTTTTCCCAGAGCAGGTAAAGCTTCCAGATCGGCAATAAAATTATTCCCAATTTTTAATCCGGGTAATCCTAATTGCATATCCGGGACAATTTCATCGGTGGGTGAAAGCGTAAATTTAAAATTGACTTCCAGTTCCTGGCCTTTGTACAATTTTTGAGAAAATCCTGATCCATAACCCAACACTTGCTTTATGGCTATTGTTGCATAACAAGGCGCTTTTCCGCAGGGCGCTTCTTTATCGTCAAGGTATTTTGTTGAATCAATATTTATTACAGTAGCCACTATTCGGCATTTATCGGCTATAATCCGCTTAGTGTATTTTTGCGGATCTTTGGGGTAAAGTTCTTTAATATGCTGCTGATCGGGATTAGATTTTTCCTGAACGAATTCTTTTTTGCTGGATGAACAGGATAAAATGAGCCCAATAATTAAAATACTACCAAAGAGACTGGTTACTATTTTCATAACAGGTTTCCTTCATCGCGATAGATTAGATTTAGATTTTTTGCGGCAACATACAATCAATTTAAACCGCCTTCAATGATTGATATCAATATAAATAATTTCAAATATAGTCCTTTGAAATATTTATAATTGATGAGGAAATTTTAATAATACAATTACCAACAACTCAAATATGGCCACAGATATAAATAAATACAAATAATTCTTTAATGTATGGGCAAAGTATTTAACTAACGGTAGGTACTATTTGTAAAATGCTTCACCCATGTATATTATTATCCGTTTTGTTTTTTAAAATCCGCCATAAATCCAACCAGTGTTTCAATGGCCTTCATTGGAACAGCATTATAGATGGATGCACGAATACCGCCAACGCTTCGGTGGCCTTTAAGACCCAGCATACCCTTCTGCAGAGCTTCGGCAACAAATTTTTGTTCCAGTTCTTCAGACGGCAATCGGAAAGTCACATTCATAATAGAACGGCTGTCTTCTTTAGCTGTGCCGCGATAAAAATCAGAATTATCGATAGAATCGTAAAGCATTTTCGCTTTTTTTCGATTAATTTCTTCCAGCTTGCCAAGACCGCCCTGCCCTTTAATCCATTCCAGTATAAGTTTGATAATATAAATGCCGAAAGTTGGCGGTGTGTTATACAATGAATCTTTGCCGCCAATAATATTGTAGCTGCACATGGAAGGAATATTTTCCGGACTTCGTTTCATTAAATCTTCACGGATAATAACTATGGTTGTGCCGGAGGGGCCAAGATTTTTTTGAGCGCCGGCGTAAATTAATCCGAATTTGCTAACGTCTATTTTACGGCAATTAATATCAGAAGACATATCCGCTATTAAAGGCACATTGCCGGTTGCGGGAAATTCCTGATACTGGGTTCCAAAAATTGTATTATTGGATGTAATATGCAGATATTCCGCGCCGGGCGTAACTTTGTAGCCCTTGGGAATATGTGTAAAATTATCATCCTCTGATGATGCAATCACATTAACGGTTTTACCCAGTTTTTTTGCTTCTGAAATGGCTTTTTTAGACCAGGAACCGGAATTGACATAATCGGCAAATTTACCATCCGTCAACAGGTTCATCGGAACAGCGGCAAATTGAAGCGTGGCGCCTCCCTGAAAGAAAACAACTTTGTAGCCATCGGGAATTTCCATTACCTCTTTCATTAACGCTTCGGCAGATTTAATAATCGCATCAAATGATTTAGACCGATGGCTCATTTCCATTACGGAAAGACCTTCGCCTTTATAATTAAGCAGATCATCCCGAACCTCTTCCAATACGCTTTGAGGAATAGCGGCGGGTCCGGCATTAAAATTAAAAATACGTTCACTCATGGTTCAATCTCCATTAGTTAAATTTGAAAATTACGAATGCGCCAATATACAAATTTTCTGTGAAAAATTGAACAAAATTATCGTGAAAAATGCATAATTTTACAATATAAATCAATTTCATTAATAAGTATATACACTTCTGGATGGATGTTTGGTTACTTTTATATCCTGCAAAGCGCTGGCTTTTACATTAATCTGGAAACTATAGTATTCCCGTAATGGCTGCCAGTCAAAGGACATTTCCCAGCAGTGCAGATCACGATAGATGCTGAATGAATTGGTTGTAATTTCTTTTTCAACCAAATCAAAACGAGCATTCCAGCTCACTTTCCAGTTTTTGGTTAATTCAAATTTTGCTCTTGCTGTAAGATCAATACGTTCATCAGGATCGTTTATATTTGATTTATTTAAAGAATAGTTAAGATTGAAGGATGCAGACCAGGGCAAAGATATATTTTTGGTTTCTTTGATATAATCCCTTTCTTCAACCTGAATACCCCCGGATTCCAAAACACCTTCATCTTGATCGATTTGATCTTGATTACCATTCTCGTTTTCAGTAGTTGTTTTTTTGTTTTGCCTTCCTTGTAATCCTTCGTCGCCTTCTTTTTTCCGGAAGGTTTTATTATCAATTGTAAAACCATACGAGGTGCGGAAAGATAGAAGACGGGGAAATTTTTCAAATTTATTGATCTGCGATTCACCTTTGGAGTTGGGTTTGTAAAAGGTATGGACCATGGTGAAAGAGAGATCTTTACCCATAATTTTTGTTCGGATACTGGAAGATAAATTATCAAAACGCAAGGAATCTCTCAGAAAATTATAACCGGTTGAAAAATTTGCTGTCAGTAAATCAATTTTCTTCTCTTTACCCTCATCGTCAATCAATTTGCCCTGAAGATTATTTGCCAGACTCATACTCATACGGCGGGTTTCACCTCTGGATGTGCCGCCGTACATGCTTTTGGAAAATTTATCCACTAATATTTTTTTACCGCTGCTGTCATAGAACGTTTTGACATAACCATAAGAGGGATCAGAAAAATTTGGAGCAAAACTGAAGGAAACGCTCGGATCCATTTTATGGCGTATAAATTTTAGATTACCGATATTCGGTTCAAATAAACCATATAATGTAGTTTTTGTGCCAATGCTTCCGCTAAATGTCCGGCGCGCCGCAAATTGATTTTTTGCTGATTCAATAACCTTGCCGGTTGAATCATCATATCGGCCTGCATTGATTTTATCGACCCAGTCTTCTGTATAGCTTACAGAGGGTGTAATATTAAAATATTTTAATACTTTCTGCGGAGACGAAAAACTTAAATTATGGCGGATACCCTGTTTGGTTGATTCTTCAAATACTTTTTCAATACTATCTTTTGGTGTAACATTCTTTTTTGCTTCAGTACGTTCGCCATTGGCATTATAGGAAAAATAAATATTTTGATACCAGCTTCGGGCTGCCCCTAATTTTTTACCGGTAATAGTTTCATAAATACTGCTTTGTGAACGATTAAAACTCAGTTTTGGCAGTGTCATGGTTGTTGATTCCGTGCTCAGGTTCTCGTTGCGATAAAAACTCAGGCTCATGCTGTTTTTGGTACCCTTCCAGCTCTTGTTTAAGGAAAGCGTAGACGTAAGATTTTGATTCAATCTGTCATCGACATTGGAAGATAACTGTCTGCTGAAATTTTTATCACTTACAAAACTGCCGTTGCCACTAATACGTAGTGTCGGATCAATGGTCTGACTGTGATTATATCGGATTCGCCAGCGTTCTTTCCGCAATCCGCTGCTTGGATCGCGGGGAAAATATTCTCCGGATAAAGAGCCGTTTAGTAGGTACCGTATTTTATAACGAAAATCCGTACTATAGGAAAAACCAATCTTATCATAAAAATCAACCAGAAACTTGGCGTCAAAATAATCATTGGGAACCCAGTAATAACCCATATCACGTAAAAATCTTCCGCCGACACGATTTTCACCATACTTTGGAATAACAATACCGGAATGGCGCCCGCGTTTGTTGGGGAATATGCCGAATGGAAACCAGCCAAGAGGTACATCAGCAATGTAGAAAACGATCGGTTTAGCAACGACTTTGTCTTTTACCTTCATACGCATTTGATCACTTTTAAAATAAAAATGCGGATTGTCGATATATTCACAGGAGGTGAAATAACCCGTTTTTACAAGAAGTGTTTTTTCACCGATTTTATTGATCTGTTCTCCTTTGTAATAGCCCGGATCCATTTTTGTGGTGCCCATAGTAATTTTACCGCGTTTGATTTTAAAGTTGTACTCGATAAAATCGCCATGCATCGGCTCATCGCCTTTTTCTGTAAACACAGGTGTACTGGTGTAAACAAGGTTGCTGTCAGCGTCAACAGAATCCGGACTGCCCTGCGCATAAAGCGTGTTAGTCTGTCGATCGATTTTAATGTGGGCAGCTGTCAGTGTCATATCCTGGTATTCCATTTTGGCATTACCGGAAAGCTGGATGATATTTCCATTATCCTGCAGGGATATCAGTTCCGCCCAGTATTTGATAGGTCCTTCCAGATCGGCTTTCTTTTTAGCGGGAGGCAGGCTGTCCGGTCCAGATGCATGCAGACTATCGAGTGAAGTTAAGCCAGTTGTAGAATCACTTTGAACAGCAAGAGAATCATCCAGAACTGATTGAGCTGATATGACTGATGCAAAAAGTAAAATTATTACAAAAGCTTGTTTCAATCGATAAAACCGTTTTATTGAATTAATATCAGTAAAATTATACGGATTAAATTATAAAAATATTCATTAAGTTGAAAGCTTATGGAAATAATAAGTTACTAAATATAAAGCGCCTAAAGTGCGCTAAAGTTATTGGATTATTGAAAAAGTAGTTTATAAGTTTTAAATGCCTAAAGTGCACTAAAATTAAAGACAGTGTGCAGTTTGCAGTTGGCAGCAATCAATAATTTCATAAACAACTTTAGCTCACTTTAGTCACTTACAAACTTTAGAGCATTTTCTCAGTGCTACTTTCTTCTCTTCCGCTTTGATCTTCTTCTGGGTGTCTTTTGCTCTTTCACATACATAGCGCTGCGATCCCCCGTATCACTGTAATTTTCCAGAAGGCTGAAATGAGCTATCCGTTTTTCCAGATCAACGCTTTCCACCCGGATTAAAACCTCGTCTCCCATACGGATTACTTTTTCCGTATCTCTGCCGATCATCGAATACGTTTTTTCATCATAGATATAAAAATCATCGGTCAAATCCGATATATGAATGGCGCCTTCAATAAAAGTCGTTTCAAGTTCAACGAAGATCGAAAAAGACGTTACACCGGAAACCAAGCCCCTGAATTCTTCACCGACATGTTTGTTAATATATTCAATCTGTTTCAATTTTATAGATTCGCGTTCTGCTTCAACAGCCAATCGTTCCATTTTTGTGGACTGTTCAGCAATCTTTTTCAAGTGATTGAGCTGATTGTTGGGTATTTGATGGATTGATTTTTCGTATTGTTTTAATAATCGATGAACCGTTAAATCCGGGTAACGGCGGATTGGCGAAGTAAAATGCGTATAATCCCGAAATCCCAAACCAAAATGGCCGACATTTTTTTCCGAATAAACCGCCCGCATCATCGAGCGCAGGGCAACCTCTTCAATTAATAATTCCTCTTTGGTTCCTTTTATGGATTGCAGGAGTTCCTGAATGTATTTTGAAGTAACTTTCTTGGCGGGTTTATAAGTTACCTGAAGAGCGGTAAGAAAATTAAAAAACTTATTCAGCTTCTCTTCATTGGGCTGTTCATGAATCCGGTACAGGAAGGGCAAAAGTTTATTTTTTTGCGGGCTGATTTTAAAAATATGTCTGGCTACGGTTTGATTGGCGGCCAGCATAAACTCTTCTACCAGACGATGGCTGTCTAAGCGTTTAACCGGAATTACTTCAACCGGCTGACCTTTTTCATCTAAAACAAAACGTACTTCCGGGGTCTCAAAATCAATGCCGCCGTCGCGGAAACGTTTCTCGGTTAATGCCTTGCTTAATTGATGCATCTGTTTGAGGTTATCTTGCAGGGGATCATCCAGGTTGCCATCAATAATATCTTGTACCTCCTGATAATTGAAACGCCGGTTGCTGTTAATAATGGAAGGCGAAATCCGATAATTGCTCACCTCAAGATTTTGATCGTATTCCATAAAACATGAAAAAGTTAAACGATCCTCTTCGGGCTTTAAACTGCATAATTCATTGGACAGATGCTCCGGCAGCATGGGTATAACGCGATCAACTAAATAAACGCTGGTGCTTCGCCGGTAGGCTTCCTTATCGATTCCGGAATTCGGCTCAACATAATAACTAACATCGGCGATATGTACACCCAGCTCCCAGTTGCCGTTATCCAGTTTCTCCAGTGATACCGCGTCATCAAAATCCTTGGCATCAATGGGATCGATAGTAAAGCAGGTTAATTTTCGCAGGTCAAGTCTGCCGTCCATTTCAACCGTGTTTAAATCACCCGATATGCCTTTCGATTCTTTTTCTAATTGGTCCGTAAAGGTTACCGGCAGATTAAATGAATAGGCAACCGAAACCACATCTACCCCGGGATCGCCCGGATTTCCGATAATTTCCGTTATCGCGCCTTCGGGATTATGCTGATCGCGATCCCATTTTTCGAATTTGACCAGAACTTTCTGCCCGGCCTGGGCATTCAGGTTTTTATCTTCCCGAACAATAATATCCCGGTATATTTTTGGATCATCCGGCACCACAAAACTGTAAAACTCGGTTTTATGATAGGTCCCCACAATATGCGTACGGAAACGGGTGATAATTTTTTTAATGAATCCTTCCAACCGTTTTCCGCGTGAGGCGGCATATAATTGAACTTCAACGATATCGCGATCCAAAGCCGTATTAAGATTGGGTTGAGCAATAAAAATATCAACATCCTGATCCGGTACATCCACAAAGCCATATCCGGATTTGGTCAGGCGAAGTTCACCGCGCAGACTTTTGGTTTTTTGCGGTAAACTGTATTGAAGACTTTTATGCTGGGTAATTTTCTTTTCCCGGACCAGCGTCTGAAGCGAATTATTAAAAACATGATAATCATTTTTCCGGATGCCTAACGCCAGGCTTATCATTTTTCGACTCAGCGGAACGCCGGGAGATTCCTTAAGTAAACGCAGAATTTCTTGTTGGATATGTGTTGATTTTTTTTTGCTCATATTAAACCTCTATTTTCAATACCCGGTCAATTTTATTTAAGTCGGGTATAACTTCAATTTTTTCAAATTTATGTTTTCGGGCCAACTCGATAATCTTATCGGGCTGTGATCCGCTCATTTCCAGGAACAGGTAACGGCATTCAAGTTCATGCTTTTCGGCGATCATGTCAAATATATGTCGGTAAAATGTCAGTCCGTCTACAGAATCGGTCAGGGCGTTCTGCGGTTCATAATCTCTGACTTCCGGCTGTAAATTTTTCATTTCATCATTCGTCACATAGGGCGGGTTGGAAACGATGATATCAAATTGTTTTGTTATGGATTGCGGCCATGGTTTTAGAATATCATGTTCCAGTAAAGTCAAACGGTCCAAAGTATCATTATCTTGGTTTTGATTGTATTCCATCTGCGCAGAAATATTGTTTATCTGACAATTCTGATATGCTGTTTCGAGAGCAGCTTTAGAGAGATCAACTGCCATCAGCCGGCTGCCTTTCCATTCCAGGGCAAGACTAATAGCAATACATCCGCTGCCTGTCCCGATATCGAGTATGGTTGGATTTTTGAATTCACTTACATCCTGTAATTTCAGAACTTCTTCAACCAGTATTTCCGTTTCAGGTCGTGGAATAAGCACATGCGGATTTACAATAAATGGATAACCCATGAATTCCGTTTGCCCAAGAATATGCTGCAGTGGCTCACGCTGGATTCGTCTTTTGACCAGTTCTCTGAAATTGGAAACTTCTTTATCGGTTAATGGCCGCTCAAATGCAACATAGAGCTGAACGCGGTTAAGATTTAAAATTTTACCCAGTAATTCTTCCGCATTCAAGCGGGGATTATCTATATTTTTATCAGTAAAATATTGGGTGGTTGTGTTGAGAAGTTCTAAAAGAGTCCAGTTTTTTTTAGATTGCATAAATCGTAGGTTTTTACTTTGTGTAATTTGTAAACGGTTTAAATTTTACTTAATGTGCTGGTAAATATAAGAAAATTCAAATAATGCAACCAATTTGTTAAAATATTTTTGTAGTGCAAAATTTATAGCAGTATTTTTATAATTGTTTCTAAGTTTAAACCTAAGAAAGAAAGTTATGATGAATCCATATGATTTCCGAAAACACGCTCACCAGGTTGTGGACTGGATTGCCGATTACTTTGAAAATATTGAAAAATTTCCGGTTAAATCCCAGGTACAGCCTAAAGAAGTATATAACCGGCTTCCCGATTCCGCGCCCGAGCAGGGTGAATCCATGGATAAAATAATGCAGGATTTTCAGAATATTATTCTTCCCGGAATCACTCATTGGCAAAGTCCCAATTTCTTCGCCTATTTTCCAGCCAATTCCAGTTATCCCTCCGTGCTGGCGGAAATGCTCACCGCCGCGCTGGGCGCCCAGTGCATGATCTGGGAAACCTCGCCGGCAGCAGCCGAACTGGAAGAAAAGGTAATGAACTGGCTGAAGCAGATGCTCAGTCTGCCCATAAGCTGGTATGGCGTTATTCAGGATACGGCCTCATCATCAACCCTATGCGCTTTAATCACTGCCCGTGAGATATATACCAATTTCGCCGTCAACAAATCCGGATTTACCGGTAATGAAAAATTCCGCATCTACGGATCAAGCGAAACACATTCATCTATTGATAAAGGCGTTAAAATTGCCGGCTTCGGACTGGACAATCTGGTTAAAATTCAGGTGGATGAAAACCAGGCTATGCGGCCGGATGCTCTCAGGGCAGCAATCGAATCGGATATCAGCAAAGGTTTTAAGCCGTTATGTGTGGTTGCTACCCTTGGAACCACAGGTACTACAGGTATTGATCCGCTAAAGGTGATTGCCGAGATATGTCAGAAGTATAAAATTTGGCTGCATGTGGACGCCGCCCTGGCCGGCAGCGCCCTTATCCTGCCCGAATACCGCTGGATGGCCGAAGGTCTGGATATGGCGGACAGTTTTGTCTTCAATCCTCATAAATGGCTGTTTACCAATTTTGACTGCTCAGCCTATTTTGTAAAAGACAAAGATGCCCTCATCAATACTTTCACCATTTTACCGGAGTATTTAAAGACCAAAACAACCGGGAAAGTGAATGACTATCGCGACTGGGGCATTGCTCTCGGCCGGCGTTTCCGCGCTTTAAAGTTATGGTTTGTTATCCGTGATTTCGGCGTACAGGGTCTTCAGGAGCGGCTGCGTTATCATATTCAGTTAGCCGAAGAACTGGAAAGAAAAATGAAGGAACATCCGGAATTTGAGTTGATGACTAGAAGAAATATCAACCTGGTCTGTTTCCGATATCATCCGAAAAACATTGGTGCTGAGTATGAGCTGGATCAGCTCAATGAATCGATCCTGCATAAACTGAATGCGACCGGGAAAATTTATCTGACACATACGAGAATAAAGAATCATTATGTAATCAGACTGATCATCGGACAAACCTATGTCACGCGGGAGCATGTGGAAAAAGCATGGCAATTAATTTGTTCAACCATAAAAAATATCAGGTAATTTAGTTTTGTTTGATATAAAATATTTTACTTAATATTTTTAAACGATTTAAGTTTTGTAAATTTCATTCGAAATTAATAAAAGAATACATACTATTTGAGGAAATCATGAGTTCATTTGTAGAACGCAGAATTCTGGAGCGTTTTCATGTTCCAAATGCTAAAGTAAAATATAAACTTGAAGCTCTTTTCAGCGATCAGCTGCCTGTTGAAGGCAAAGGTGATCTGATAGATTTAACTGTTAAAGGCGTCCGTTTTGAAACGGATGAGGATATAAAAGCGGGATCTCGTTTAAATATTGAAATCATCCTTAACAATGATGAAAGAATTCCATTGATTGGCAATGTGGTCTGGACGAAGGCGCTGGAAAACGGTAAAATTAATTCCGTTGTGGAATTTATTGATTTCGATGATGACCCTGAATTCAATTCTTTTGACAGTCTTGAAAAATTGGAAGAACTGGAAAAAGAATACAGCAGGTATTAGATTTTTAATTTAGTAGAACAAGTTTTATAATAATCCTATTTATTTTACCGGCAATTTTTCCCAAAAGGTTTTCATTATTTAAGCAGACTTTAATAAATAGATATTTTAAACCATTTAACATTTTTATTCTGATTTCTTTTGCAGACCAAAACGGAATGACCAATGAATGATGATCACAATCAAATAAATGCAAATTATATTTATGACATTAAACCTGCCTTCCGGATTAGTCCGATTTTTTTATTGATAGTTTTTATTATGATTGTAACAGGACTGCTGGCATATTTTAATCAAACCGGCGTTCGTTTCTGGGTATTTTTATTTGTTACCAGCGGTTGGATTGTTTCGTTATCCCTGCATGAATTTGGACATGCCATAATTGCGTTTAGGGGCGGTGATACAAGCGTAGCTGAAAAAGGTTATTTGAATTTAAATCCGTTAAAATATACCAATCTGTTTATGAGTATTGTTTTGCCGGTAGTATTCCTGATGATGGGTGGTATCGGTTTTCCAGGAGGAGCAGTTTATATCAATATGGGAGCCATAAAAGATAAAACTCAACGCAGTTTGGTTTCCGCCGCTGGTCCTATTGCTACCGCTGGCTTTGCTCTAATTTTATTGATTCCATTTTTTCTGGGAATGGATAAATCCTCGGATGTAGTGCATAATGTATTCTGGTCCGGATTGGCTCTTCTGGCATTTTTACAGATCACCGCACTTATTTTTAATTTACTGCCCGTGCCCGGTCTGGATGGATTTGGTATTATTGAACCCTTTCTCCCGGATGAATGGATGATTAAATTAAGAAAAATCGGTGGTCTGTTTATTCTGGCTATTTTCTTTCTGTTGTTTAATGACACGCCATTTAGAGATGTGTTTTGGTATTCTGTAAAAAGGATTACGGATTTTGTAGAATTAGATATTCAACTGATAAGTAATGGATTTAAATTATTTCAGTTTTGGAATTTTTAACATATTATAAAAAAGAAAACCCCCGAGGCAGGGGGCCTTCTCTCTCACTAACCATGGAGGCAACCATAGTTTACTTGGTTTGAGCAATCGGTTTGTCAAAATTAATTTCGTAATTGCTAAAGAATTCATCCATACCTTCATAGCTGTTCGGCAAATTCCAGTCCAATTGAGTTGGATATTTAAAAATATTGACTGCGATATAAGCGTTAAAACGTATTTTTTTCGAATCCGATTTGGTAGCTAAATATTCCAATCTCTTTATCACTTTGGAATAATTGAGCTCAGGATAAACAGTTTGCAGTTTCATGATATTTTGAATTGCCGATTTAACAACGCCTTCGTTTTCATGATTTAATGAATTCTCATAAACGCTCAGGATTGTTTTAGGATTTAATGTATCATTTCCCGCAAAGGCATCGGCGGTAATAAGATAGATGGATGCGGTTATTAAGTAAGTTAAAATTTTGTTCATGACAACCTCCTTTAATTAAACTTCTTGGATAATCTTACGCAGCATTGCAGTCATAGATGTCATCCCCTTGTAAGGAATTGTAAAAAAATGTCACAGATTGAATAATTATGAAACACTCAGATTTAATGGCTTAGCAATAAAATGTAAAATTTAATCAAAATGAACTTTACAAAAATTTTTAAAAATAATAATTTATAAAATGACATCGTATAAAACACATTTAAAAGAAACAATAAAACTTGCTGTTCCGGTTTCAGTAGGTCAATTGGGACATGTGATGCTGGGCGCTACGGACAGTATAATGGTTGGTCATGTGGGCGCCGTTCCCCTGGCGGCTTCTTCATTGGTCAACGGTATTGTATTTTTAATTATCGTATTTGGTTTAGGAATGACGCTGGCAATTACACCTCTGGTATCCATTGCACGCGGCAGGGAAGATAAAGATCAATGTGGTGTTATCTTACGACAGTCATTACTTTTAAATAGTGTAATTACTATCCTGCTACTTGGTATTTTATTGATCGTTGCTGATATGATTTTATATATGAATCAGGAAGAAGCGGTTGCCCTGCAGGCCATATCGTATGCAAAAATTATTGCTTTCTCGATAATTCCGTTTATGATTTTCCAGGTCTATCGTCAATTTATTGAAGGACTGGCATTTACTAAACCGGCGATGTATATCACCCTAGCTGCGGTTCTGGTTAATGTATTTGGTAACTGGGTATTTATTTACGGAAATTTGGGTCTGCCTGCTTATGGTTTGGATGGCGCGGGGTATTCTACACTTATTACGCGCAGTTTTATGGCGGCTACAATTCTAACATATGTTTTAAAAGCACAACAATATAAACAATATGAACCATCATTTAAATTTCGAAATATTAATTGGCCGGTTCTCAGAGAGCTGCTTCGCATTGGCGTTCCTACCGGATTTCAACATTTCTTTGAGGTTGGCGCCTTTTCATTTTCAGCCATTATGATCGGCTGGCTGGGGAGCACACAACTGGCGGCGCATCAGATTGCCCTGAGTCTGGCTTCGGCTTCTTTCATGGTTATACTAGGCATTTCCGCTGCGGGAACCATTCGTGTCGGGCATACTTATGGCAGGAAAAATATTCAGGATGTGCGTAAAGCCGGGTTTTTAACAACTCTTTTTGCCGCATCTGTGATGGCGTTCTCTGGAATTATATTTATACTTTTTCGTGATAAATTGCCGTTGATTTTTACAACGGATCCAGATGTAATAAAAACTGCAGCCACACTTATTATAGTGGCAGCTCTTTTCCAGATATCCGATGGTGCGCAGGCAGCGGGTCTGGGAATATTACGCGGTATTACAGATGTAAGAATTCCGATGATTATTACATTCATTGCCTATTGGATCATTGCATTACCAATCGGTTATCTCCTGGGATTTACATTTAAGATGGAAGTGGTCGGTATATGGATTGGTCTATTAGCGGGACTCACTACTGCTGCTATAATGCTTAATTTACGATTTGAAATTAAAACTAGAAATTTGGGATTAAACTGATTTATGAATAAAAAATGGAATGTATTTAACAGGGAATGGTTTTTAAATGCCAATCCGTCCTTATGGTTTGTGCTGACATATGCAGCTGTAATGAGTTTAATTATTTTTGTTTTTTGGAATCGTTTTAATTTTGAAGGATCAAGTTTATTTACATTTATTTGGACCTATCTGGTCTTACTTGTTGCACACACTCTGCTAAATAGTAAACGATACTTAATACTATGGAAACATAATAAACATGATATAATCAAAAGTTACCTGCATGCCAGTTATCAGTATGCACCGTATCTGTTAATCACCATAGTCTATGAACATATTTTCCTGTATCGGGATGCATTTAGCCAGGAATTTAAACTGATGGATTTAACTTTTATGCAATGGGATGCTGCGCTGTTCGGCGTACAGCCAACCATCTGGCTTGAAAAATTCCTTCATCCGGCAGCTGTTGAATTTTTTATGTTTGCCTATGTGCTATTCATTGTTTATCCTTACTTTTATCTGGTGTATTTATATCAAAAAAATAAATTACCGGTTTTTCATAAAGCCATGCTGGCGCAAATTATTTCACTTTTTGTTGCCTTAAGCTGTTTTATTATCTTGCCGGCTATGGGCCCGCGTGCAACTTTTGAAATAAATAAGCAAGGACAGCAAAGCAATTCTGAAGTGCCGGTTTACAGTCAATCGCTTAAAGGTATAGAATTTGATTTCCTGGAAGAATGGACAGGTAAACCATCTTTGTTCCAATTACAGTATGATATGTGGAATCAGATTGAACGCATTAAAACCGATTGCATGCCCAGTATGCATACCTGTTTGTGTTTGATTGTATTATTTTATGCTGTAAGATATCGTCGATTTTTTAAATATCGAAAAACCGCAATGTGGTTTTGGTTAGGTGGTAATATATCTTTAATTTTCAGTACGGTGTATTTACGTTATCACTGGGTAGTAGATGTTATTTTTGGTATCGTGTTGGCTGTGATTGCCTACTACCTGACAGAAGTTTTTTACAAGTACTGGTTAAAAAAACGATCTGAGAATAAGTTAAATGAACCACAAGTGGAATGGCTTCAGCGCGCAAACGCTTTACGTGGCTCCGGATAGAGGGAATTAAACTTGTTTGTTACATTGTTTAGTAAAAATAACTAAGCATAATAAGAAAACTAAATTGTAATATAATATAGGACTATAGGAAATTAATTTTGAAAAAGTATGTAGCCTTTTTCGATCTGGATCATACGATACTTGACGTCAACAGCGGCCGGATACTCATTGAACAAGCCCATAAAAAGGGATTGGTTGATACAAAAAAAATCTTTTTGGCTTATATGTTTTCAGCTCTTTATGGAATTGGTTTACTCCGGGCTGAATATATTATGCTAAAACTTGCTGACTGGCTAAAAGGAATCGCCGAAAAAGAGTTTGCCGCTTTTACTAGTGAAATGTTTGAAAAATACTTAAAAAATACTGTCCGACAGCAGGCTATAAAAGAGATACAACGGCATAAGAAGCATGATGCCAAGTTGGTAATTTTATCCGCTGCGACATCCTATGTATGTGAATCTGTAAAAAAAATGCTTGGATTCGATGATTTACTCTGCTCAAAAATGGAGGTTATCGATGGATTCTTTTCTGGCTTTCCGGATGGTCCTTATTGTTATGGAGATGAAAAATTGAACCAAGTGATTGATTATTGCGAAAAGCATAATTTCAATCTTAAGGAAACCTTTTATTATGCAGATTCTCATTCGGATATTGTAGTGCTGGAAGCTATCGGAAATCCCATCTGTGTGACGCCGGATAGAAAATTGAAAAAACTTGCACAAAAAAAAGACTGGCCTGTTTATAATTGGTAATCGTTTGTATTGATAAAGATATTTAATTTTATACATAGTGCAAATAATGAAATTTGATTTTGATGAATATATTAATCGGGAAGGTACCGATTGCATCAAATACGATTTTCGGCAATTATACTTTGGCAGAAATGATGTAATTCCCATGTGGGTGGCCGATATGGATTTTCGGACGCCGGATTTTGTTTTAGATGCTGTTAGAAACAGAACCAATCACCCCGTATTAGGTTATTCCTTCAGATCAGATACGTATCACAACGCCATCATCAACTGGCTGCAATTACGCCATCAATGGACAATTAAAAATAAATGGATATCCTTCAGTCCGGGTGTGGTTCCCGGATTAACGTTAGCCGTGACAGCTTTTACTAATCCCGGTGATAAAATTATTGTTCAGCCGCCGGTATATTTTCCATTCTACACATCCATTGAAGGTACTGGAAGAGAGATTATCTATAATCCCTTAAAGCTGAAAAATGGTCGATATTATTTTGATTTTGAAGACTTAAAGACAAAAATCAATAAAAATGTAAAAATGTTAATTCTCTGTAGTCCACATAATCCAGGCGGGATGGTTTGGAAAGAGGATGAACTGAAACAACTGACAAAGATATGCCTTGAAAAGAAAATTCTTATTTTATCTGATGAGATTCATTCTGATTTAATTTTACGACCGAATAAACATATTCCACTAGCCTGCATTTCTGAAGATATCGCTCAGCAGGTGATTACATTCATGTCGCCCAGCAAGACTTTTAATATGGCTGCTTTATCAACGGCTTATGCCATCATATCTAATACTCAACTAAAGAAGCAGTATGATCATATTGTAGAATATCATCATTTGCATATCGGAAATGTGTTCGGTAATATAGCTTTGACTGCGGCTTATTCGCATGGCAGTGAATGGCTGGATCAGATGCTGGAATATGTAAAAGCAAATATTGAATATGTCGTTGATTTCTTTAAAAATAAATTGCCGGATATTAAAGTTATTCAGCCGGAAGGTACTTACCTAATATGGATTGATTTCAGGGATACGGGCTTAAGTCATACACAAATCAAAGATAAATTGATTTATAAAGCGAAAGTCGGTTTAAATGATGGCGTTACGTTTGGAATTGGCGGAGAAGGATTTTTTAGAATGAATGTTGCTTGTCCGCGGGCAACTGTTACTGAATCGATAAAAAGAATTTTTCAAGTGTTTGATAAGTGAGATAAAGCAATTACAGGCGAAATAAACTAACTACATATATCGTTTCACAAATCCAAATCTCAATCAATTAAGGAGAAGAATTATGACTGCAATAATGCGAGTTATATTTATATTTATGATATCCGGAATGCTGACGACGGCATTTGCCCAGGAACAAATTAAAACGCCGCAACCCAGTCCGGGAGCAACACTAACCCAGCAAATTGGTATAATGGAAGTTACGGTAAAGTATTCACGTCCGGGTATCAAGGATCGTGAAATTTTTGGCGGTCTGGTGCCTTTCGGAGAATTATGGAGAACTGGCGCCAATGCCTCAACCAGTTTTAAGTTCAGTGATGATGTAGCCATCGAAGGGAATAAGGTTGTTGCAGGAGAATATGGGTTATACACGATTCCCGGTCAGGAAGAATGGACCATTATTTTTAATAAAGGATTAGGCTGGGGTTCCGGCGGCTATAAGGAAGAAGAAGATGCGGCTCGTTTTAAGGTGAAACCTGAAAAATTGACTAATACCGTTGAAACCTTAACCATTGAATTTGATCATATCCGGGATAACTGGGCTTATGTGGTAGTGAGCTGGGAAAATACTCTGGTCAAATTTAAAATTGAATTTGATGTGGATTCTAAAGTAATGAGTCAAATTGAGAAAGAAATGGCTGATCCCATGAAAACACACGAAAATAATTTCTATGCAGCGGCAAGTTACTACTACAATCATGATAAAGACAACGAACAGGCTCTATCCTGGGTGAATAAGGCAATCGAAAAAAATCCGGATGCTTTTTGGATGATTCGGTTAAAATCGCAGATTCAGGCTAAATTAGGCAAATACAAAGAGGCCATCGAGACGGCTAAATCAGGCATAGAAGCCGCAAAGAAAGCAGGTAATGAGCAGTATGTCAAGTTTAATCAGGATGCCATCGCCGAGTGGGAAAAAATGAAATAAGTATTCAAATATTTTATATATTAAGCCGGGTGATTTAACTGGGTCATCCGGCTTTTTTATTTTACATATAATTTCAATTTAAAAAATGTTAAACAGATATATAATTGAAGCAGATAAGTTGGTAACAGTTTTATCCCGGTTTTACAATTCGGCCGAATACCGATTAGATTATAATCCTGGCAAGAATACAATTCGTGTATTTGATCTATCCGATCAGGTACATGCTCATATCCGATTGCCCTGGGCATCACCTGCTTTTTCAAATTTAAATGATTTGAAGCGGCATATTTCAGAAAATCAAATGCAAACTTTAGCATATATCATTATTTTGATTCAAGCCGGCTACTGTGCAGTCGGTCATTGCAGGAATGGAGAAATTCTTGCACATAAATTGATCCGAAAATATATGGTGCGTAAAAAACAGGGCAAGGCACAAATAACCTATCTGAATACCAAAGGAAAATCACGGGCTGGTTCACGCATCCGTCTGGCCCAGACTGTCCAATTTTTTGAAGAAATTAATCAACAAATTAATAATTGGATGCAGAATTTTAAACCGGATCGCTTGCTGATGAGCTGTCCGCCGCGGTTGTGGGGACTATTATTCCAATCCAAAATAAAACCGGAATTTTTAAAAAAAGACAAGCGTCTGTTCAAAATACCGATAGATATTAAAATTCCGGATAAGAATGAATTAATTCGAGTTAACCATCTCGCTCAAAAATGTATCATTGAATTCGATAATACTATTGACATGGATTCAATGGTTAAAATTATTATTTAAAAATAGTTTGTATTTTGTTGCTAAGGAAATACCTATGTCTGAAAATGCCGGTGTTAAATCAAGTAAAATTAAATTTTGTGATATGCGCTGTGAATTTGCGGATTTTCCAATAGAAGAAGGTATAGATGGTTCCGGGACATGCCGCACATTTTTAGCGGTCTGGTGTAAACAGCTTGAAAAGTATGTTACGAAAAATGCGCCGTGCGAAGTCCTGTTTGGTGCACGAAGACCGAAGACATCCTTTTAGAAGCAGTTGCAGCGACAGCTACAACAACAGTTGGCAGTAAGAAAACAAGTAACGGGTAATAAGTGACGGGTGACGAGAACCCAAATAACTTAGTAACAAATAACACCTCTTCACTAATGCTGATAATGCTCCAGCATCCGATGTTCGTACTTATCAAGCGCATAATTATTATTGATAATAATTTGAGCGCAACTAAACTTACCGGTCAAACGCAGCATTTGCTTGATGACCATTTCCAGTTCGCCCTTCTTTTTTAAAAGAGGAAATTTTAGATTAGCAGAATAACAGGTATCTTTGCGAAGGGACGATCCGCTTTGCCAGACTGTTGAATGCACCTCATCCACTTTATAATTTAAATGATCAACCATTTCAGTATACAATTTTTGCCCTTCATCATTTTCCATAGTAATCCAACCGTCTTCAGTATAAACGGAGCTTGAATTGAAAATAATATTTATACAATGTAATCCGGACTCAGAAAGTTCATTTATAAGGGGTGCACTCATCCACATTTCCTAATTGTAAAATACCGCAAAATTCTATAGTTTTATGTATCGTCCGAAATGTAAAAATTTTGATATAATTTTTTTGTTTGGATCAGGTATTGTGCACATAAAGAAATGGTCTCGT
>JAFGKZ010000070.1 GCA_016928315.1 Calditrichaceae bacterium | reverse complement strand
GGGCGGTTAAAACATAGTCAATGCCAATTCCGGCGGTCATCGTGGAATCGCCGGACGGGGTGAATTCATAATAAGCTACCGCACCGGCCTGAAGTGGTAAAACAATGGTGTTCGATATGGCATTAAGTGAAACACTAATTTCATCGGAGCCCGTTATCGTTGAAGAACTTGCCGTATATAAAACTTCAGCGATACCATTATTATCAGTTGTAACGATACTATCACCATTGAGAGGGGTACCAAAATAACCGCTTCCTTGTGTAGCATCAAATAGTACATCTTCTCCAGATATTACATTACCAAAGGTATCTTGAAGACGAACCTGTAATAGACGTTTTGTACCAACCGTAATGGGTGAGGTGCCGGATAAAACCACAAGCGTGTCTTCAATATCCGGATTTACTGTAATTAAGCCGCTTACACCGCTTATGGATGGATCATCATCGTTAACGATTCTGACTGCATATTGACCAGCGGTATTATCAGTGACAGTAAAACTAATAGTACTTGAACCGGAAAAATTTAATGAAGCGCCTCCGCTGAAAACAGCGGTTGCACTTAAAGGAGAACTTAAGGTAACATCATCACTATTAATTACTGCATTATCAAAAGCATCTCTTGCAGTTACTAAATAATCTATACCGGTTCCGGCTGTAGTAATTTGATCGGTTGCGGGAGTAAATTCATAATAAGTAACATTAGCACCAATTACTTCAATATCAACAGCGCCGGCTGCAATAGGTGTGGAAACTTGTCTGGATGTTGAATCTAACAGAGCATCATAACTACTGCCGTATGTATTTCCGCTTGATGTTGAATTATCAATTGTTTGATTAAATGTGACAATTAAACTATCAATAACTTCAAAAGGCGATGTCTGAATGATTAGAGAATCGGTATCATAATACCAGGTAGCAAAGCCTGTCTGATTTGGTGGAGATGCATTATACTGAATAAACGCATTTTCACTATTAATTTTCACTCCTGTGACTGATAACGGATTGGTTAAAGGATTTCCAATTGCAAACCGATCCGCTTTTCCTAATCCTGCCGGACCAGTTAAATCAATATTTAAAAAACTATATGTAAATGTTTCAAACGAACCAGCCTGTGCGGTATCAGGCGACATGGTAACTTCAGTGACATTTCCGAGATATTTATTATGGAAAAGTACTGCAGAATTATTGCTTACTGCTGCTGCAGGATATTGTATCCCATCGGTACCATCGGCTTCAATTCCTATCACCGGATTGGGCCAGATGGTTGTCCCATTATTGATATAATTATATTGCAATTTTATTAAATTGCTTGTTTCATATAGAATAAGTTCAAAATTCACTTCTTGATTCGGCGCCTGGAAATAATAACCATCCCAAGCAATAATAAACTTTCTATTAGGAGAAGAACCGATTGTTTTATAATATACTCCCGGGGCGCCCCCTCCACCTGTCAAAGAAGTCATATTATCCCAAAATACCGCAATCATTGAATCTGGTGCGCCTGTAGTTGGAATAGTACTATTTACTGAATAAGCAGCAAGTGGATCGGCAAAACTTACCCAGCCATTTGTTGAAATATAGATCGTATTTTGCGCGATTCCATAAAAAGTAAATTCAAATGGCAGACTAATTCCAGTTGTTGAATATTGATTCGAACTTAATAAGGTAAACAACCTTGTCCCATCTTTGGCATTTATCCATTCATAATCAATGCTTGTGGCGCCATTTGAATTTGTCCACATATAGCCAAAAGTGTCATCACCGCCCTGGTCGGCATAAATCCAGGAAGTTGTTAGAAACAACAGATAAAAAATCAGGCTGGATCGTTTTATCATAATGTGTACCTTTTATTTTTCTATCGGGTAATATTTAAATTATTGGATGCGATAATCTCATCGCTAATTTGATCATTGTCGATCATCGGTTTTATAGAGATAATTTCATCCTGGTTTATGTTGTCGCTGGTTTGAACCATACATTGAGCGGTTAATTGTGTGGCAGATTGAATAATATTACTTGAAAATCTTAAGATTAATCCGCCTTCAGTATTTTCCCAGTGGATTGCTGCATCATTGTCAACAGCATTATCAGAATTTTTAAGCCACATATTCTGGTTATTAATCATTACGGAAATTGGGGTAACGGAAAATTTTTGGGGTAATTCAATAAAAATACCCGTTGAATTTAAACCGGCAAATTTGTAATCCATATTGAATTCCCAATTTTCTGTATTTTGAATTTTCTGTAAATCAACGTTCAGGTTTCCATCCTGCGCTATGGCGGCGCTGAAAGTTAAGATGGAAACAATCAGTATACTAAGAAATAATTTCATAACACATTCCTCGCAGGTGTACATGAGTTATTTTTAAAATAATTTAATAAAAACATATCAAACTTTAGGGAATCTGTAAATATTCGGCAAAAAGTGAAAAATCGTGAAAGTGCGATATTAAAATCCGAATATCTTATCAAATATGGGTCTTTTTCTAATAGAATTGTATTAAAAAAATTACCTACAGGAAATATGTTTTTCCCTAATTTCACAATAAAATCCTAATAAAATAAAATCATACATGCTAATTAAGGCTAATTTAATCAAAAAACAAGTTAAATATTAATATTTTTTATAGGTTATATCGTGATACATCGCACAGGATGCATCATACGCTTTCTTTCACAATCAATTATATTTTTGTGATATACTATTTGTCCTGATTTCCTCCAGGAAAATTTTAACTATTTCAGGATCAAACTGCGTGTTCTGGGAATGTAAAAGGTACTCTTGTGCGATCTTGTGAGACAACGCTTTACGATGTGGACGGTCGGATGTCATGGCGTCGTATGCGTTACATACCGCAAGAATTCGGGAATTGAGAGATAAGTCTGTTTCACCTATCTTATGGGGATAGCCCTTTCCATTATAAAATTCATGATGATGCAATGCCATGTCTATAATCTGATTGTTGAATCCGGCAGATTTTAATATTTTTGAACCTTCCAGGGTATGTTCAAGAATTTTCTCTTTGATCTGCATATCATCCTGGGCAAATTTAGCAGAATTCAACAGGTATTCATCTCTGATAACGATTTTTCCAATATCGTGCAAAAGACTACCGTATGTTAAATCTTTTATTTGGTTAATTGGCAGATTGAGACGCCGGCCAACAATTGCGGCGTAATTGGCAGTTCGAACATTATGGCCGCGGGCATAACTATACTTAGCTTCCAACGATTCCAGCATGGCTTTAATGGTCTTGGCATAAAACTCTTTATAATTTTGAGTTAATTTTGACTGTTCTAACACAAAAGCAGCTTGATTGGCAACAATAGAGATTAGGTTGAAATCTTCTTTATCAAACAGGTTACCGCTGATTTTTTTACCAACCAGAATAGCTCCGATAAAAATATTCCGGATTCGAATCGGGCAAATCAGATCATCTTTAAAATATTTAAGAATACTAATTTCATCCTCGTATAAATTTTCCATAGGAATCTGCGATATCAATATAGGTTCACGAACTGAATTGAGAACCTGAACCAGACTGCTGTCAAGATAAATACGCAGATGTGACTGATCAATTCCGCGTAATCCTTTTTGCACGGCAAGGCTGATATAATTATGTTGTTTTTTTATGCGCGTTAAAATAGCCGCATGTGATGAACCTATTTGTCCTATTGCGGTCAATAAAAATGAATTAAGTATAACTTTTGAATCTTCGCGGATATTGAGCTGACCGCTAAGCACCATCAAATTTTTTATTTCAATATCGCGCTTGCGGATATTTTTATTCAGAATCTCAGAGTTTTGCCGGCTTAATGATAACTCCTGTGATAATTTCTCCTGACGGCTTAAAAAATTTTGCCGTTCTTTTTCATAAGCATCATCTTTATTAATTGCGCTTTTAATAGCATCCGTCGCTATCTTGGCAATATAGCTTATGATACTTAACAATACTATATTTGAAAGAAAACTTTCAACAGGCGTCTCAATAATTTGTCTTAAGCCATATACGATATTCGAAAGGATAAAAAGTGTAAGTAAAAAACCAATGGATATAGAATATGTTTTATCTGAAAAAAAAGCCGGCGCTGATATCAAATAAATTGCAGGAATAATGAAGAAAAAACTGCTTTGATAAAAAACCGGATAAATTAGTAAAAATAAGACTATACTATCGAGCAAAAAAATGTTTCTGATTATGTCTTCGTTAATAGGTCTCCCATAATAAACAACAACCCAAAATATGGTTGTTAAAAGCAATGCGCTAAACGAGAAAGCAATAATATTTCCATTAACAAATACAGGTTTTATACCCGCAACTATCCAGAAAACAGCGGTTAATAAAAGTCCGGTTATCTTTGTATATAAGAAAAGTTTTGATGGTTCTGATTTAAGTAAAGATTTAATAAAATTCATAGCAAAAAACTACTTTAAAATGGCCCGTAATAGTATTAAAAATTCCTTTCCATCATTTTCTACTAATTTTTTATTTTTTAGGGCTTTATCAAAGGATGGATTCAATTCAAGCGATTTGTCAAATTCTGAGAGCGCCTGTAAAAATAAATTTCGGCATTGTATTAAATGTACAATTCCCAGACTATTCCATAAATCAGCATAATTGTTATTTTTTTCAATTGCTAAACTGAGCCGGTCTTCAAATCTCTGGATCAATTCTGCGTTCAACTTCCTACCACCGTACATGAATTTTAAATAAAAATCCATGCCAATTAAACTATCTATTTCAGGTGGAAATACTTTATCGCGATTGTTGATCAGAATGTTGATTGCCGAGGTCAAATCTTTTTGCGATAAAGCATCTGATACTTTAGAGCTGATCTTTTCAAACCCGTTCGAATAATCGGTTTCTAATTTTGCTAAAAGCTGATTGGCCCGTTCCATCCTGATGGATGGCGGGGGTAATACATTTTCACTTTTATCAAGCGAAATACTTTCTAAATACACAATGGCTAAATTATACTGAGCCAGGGCGTATTTTGGATTAATCCGGATGGCTTCCTGAAAATTATTTAACGCTTTATAATGTTGTTTTTCATTTAATAATGCCAGTCCAAGATTATGATAAACATCAGCGTAATTATAACCTTTTTCAATTGCGGTTTTAAAATAATTCATTGCAGTAATATTTTGGCCCAGTTTGATATGAGCTAATCCCAGCTTGTTCAGCGCATCGCCCGAGTCCGGATCAATCGATAAGGCTAATTCAAATTGTTCAATGGCATCTTTGATTAAATTATTCTGTAAGAATATTAACCCGAGTTTAATATTGGAAGGCGAATGTTTCAGTTTTTTTACTTTATCTCTAATCTGAAACATAAGTTCAATTTCTTCGATGGTTTCCTGGTGCAGTGTAGATACTATCTCACGGACACGGCCCTCCAGAGAGTCTTCACCTAAAGACCGGCGACGTTCAAATTCCAAATCATGGGTGGAAATTATTTTGCCTTGTTCAAAAACCTCGCAGCGTGCCGTTCCTTTTTTAACATTACTCGCAGTTTGAATATGAAAGGTTCGATTTGACACCGATACATTATCATTATATCCAATATCGGACATGAGAGCTTCTCCGGATTGTGATGATATTTTGCCAGGCATTAACTATTGTGAAAGCACTTATATTACAATCTGAAAACCAATAAGGCAACTTTTTTCTGGTGATGTAAGCAACAAGTTAGTATTATGTTTCATGTGCAAAAAAAATCAGTAAATTTGTTTGGGTGATTATAATAGAAAGAATAATCTGACCGGGTATTTAGTTATTGTTAGTATCCATGATATTGATGGAGAAAATAAATGAAATTCTTTATTCTCGTTTTGGTTTTTTTTTCAGCTTTAAATATTGCTTGTTCAAACAATAAAGAGGATACGGCAATTCTGCAAAAACAAGATGCCGCCATTTACGCTTTTAAGGTTAAAGATATTGATGGCAATGAGAAGAGCCTGGCAGCCTATCAAGGAAAAGTTCTATTAATTGTGAATGTTGCGAGCAAATGTGGCTATACATCTCAATATAAAGGCTTGCAAAATCTTTATGAAAAATATGAAGGCAAGGAATTTATTGTATTAGGCTTTCCGGCCAATAATTTTGGCCGACAGGAACCGGGCAGCAATGCGGAGATTAAAGAGTTTTGCTCTACAAAATTTAATGTTAGCTTTCCGATGTTTTCCAAGATATCTGTCAAGGGGGATGATATACACCCGCTTTACCAATATTTAACCAGATCCGACACGAATCCTAAATTTGCCGGCGCGATTACCTGGAATTTCAATAAATTTTTAATTGATAAAAATGGCAATATAGTTGCCCGATTTGATTCCGGTGACACACCGGAAAGTGATAAGGTGATCCGGGCGGTCGAACGGCATTTATATAACGCTAATTAAGTTTTATTTAAAATCATCAGTATATTTTCATAATATTTCCTCTTGCATATCACTGTCTTTTTCCTGAATTTAATACCCCGTTCAGAACAAGTGTCATTCTAATCCCGATTTTTAAAATCGGTTGAAGCATCCTTGAATAAGCTTATAGTATTAGATTCTTCGGTTTCTTCAGGATGAGAGTTTTGGTATGATCAAAAAGATTTTTTGGAGTTTAATATGACTGAATTAGATATGTTGAATCTTCTGGCATCAGAATTAAATTTAAAAACAATTCAGATTAAAAATACCATAGACCTACTCGATGCCGGCAACACCGTGCCTTTTATATCCCGTTACCGCAAGGAAGTAACCGGATCGCTGGATGAAAACCAGATACGTTCTATTGACGAGCGGATGAATTACCTGCGCACCCTGGAAAACAGAAAACAAACCATCCTAAAATCCATAGAAGAGCAGGGGAAACTAACTCCGGAATTAAAAGAAAAGATTGAAAAAGCCATAAAACTTCAGGAGGTGGAAGACCTTTATTTACCATACAAACCTAAAAAACGAACCCGGGCGACAGTTGCCAAAGAAAAAGGACTGGAACCGCTGGCTGAAATGATTTTAAAACAGGAGATTACTGAAGGCAATCCACTCCAAATAGCCGCTGAATACATCAATGAAGAAAAGCAGGTGAATTCTGCAGAAGAGGCCATGCAGGGCGCTGTGGATATTGTCGCGGAAGTGATTAGTGATGATGCAGAAGTGCGTAAAGCGATTCGTGAATTAACGTTTAAAAATGGTTTATTGCAATCAGAAGGTAAAAAAGTAGAGGGCCGCACCGAATACGAAACTTATTATGAATTCAGTGAACCGGCTATGAAAATTCCGCCACACAGAATATTAGCAATCAACCGCGGGGAAAAAGAAGGTGCATTGAAAGTATCAGTTATTGTGGAAACAGAAAAACTGATTGAATCCATAAAAAAAATGTATATATCAAATCCCCGGAATATATTTATTACATATCTGGAACATGCCATTGGCGACAGTTATACCAGATTGATTGCGCCATCTATTGAGCGGGAATTACGTACTGCGCTATCTGAAAAAGCGGATGAACATGCCATTGGAATTTTCGCCGTCAATTTAAAAAATCTGTTGCTGCAGCCCCCAATCCGCGATAAGGTAATTATAGGCGTTGATCCGGGTTACCGAACCGGCTGTAAAGTAGCCGTTATTGATGAGACGGGAAAATATCTGGAAGGCATTACTATTTATCCGCATGCGCCGCAGAATAAATACATGGAAGCAAAATCCATTTTACGCAGTCTGGCCCATAAGTTTGAGGCGAATATCATCGCTATTGGAAACGGTACCGCTAGCAGAGAAACAGAACAACTGGTTGCGGAGCTCATCACAGAAATGAAAGATGACAGGAATTTGGAATATATCATTGTAAGTGAGGCAGGCGCCTCCGTTTATTCAGCTTCAAAAGTGGCTCAGGATGAATTTCCTGAACTGGAAGCAGCCATGCGCGGCAATATATCAATCGCACGAAGGCTGATGGATCCTTTGGCCGAACTGGTTAAAATTGATCCGAAAAGTATAGGCGTTGGATTATACCAGCATGATGTTAATCAGCGCAGCCTTGCGGAATCGCTTGGACACGTAGTGGAATCCGCAGTAAATATGGTTGGGATAAATCTGAATACGGCTTCAACATCTTTGTTAAAATATGTTTCCGGATTGACCAGCCGCACTGCCGAATCTATTGTTAAATATCGTAATGAACACGGCAAGTTTAAAAATCGGGATGAATTAAAAAAAGTCGATGGGATCGGTGAAATTGCTTATCAGCAGGCCGCTGGTTTTTTGCGTATTCCGGATGGCGATCAGATTTTAGACAATACCTCAATTCATCCGGAATCCTATAAGGCGACAGAAAAAATTCTGAAGAAATTTGAAATACAGGATATTCACCAGGGCGGCAGTGAAATTAAAAAGAAGATAAAAAACAGTAATGTGGAGTTAAAAGCATTATTGGATGAACTTGGCATCGGCGAACCGACCTTTAATGATATTCTCGACAATTTGGAAAAGCCCGGCCTGGATCCCCGTGACGTATTGCCCAAGCCGATCTTTAAAAGCGATGTGCTCAAAATGGAAGATTTGAAAGAGGGGATGGTTCTTAAAGGAACCGTGCGTAATGTGGTCGATTTCGGGGCTTTTGTGGATATCGGTGTTAAACAGGATGGTCTGGTTCATGTCAGCCGCATGGCTAAAAAATTTGTGAAGAATCCACTGGAAATTGTATCAGTTGGCGATGTGGTTGAAGTAAAGGTGGTTTCTCTGGATCTGGAACGTAACCGGGTAGGTCTTTCTATGATTGTTGATGAGTAAGGAATAACAATTATCTCTTTATCAAATGATATCATAGAAGGAATATTAATTTCGTCATTCTGAATCCCGTATTAGCGGGATGAAGAATCTCTATTTTTATTAAAGATTCTTCGGTCGCAGGCTTCCTCAGAATGACATCATCTTAAATTCAACAAAAAATCATGAATATTCTAAAAAAGACTATAAAAACAAACCGCCTTTTGTTGCGCCCATTCCAATTGTCGGATGGCAATGATGTGCAGCGATTGGCCGGCGAATTTGAGATTGCCGATACCACCCTATTCATCCCGCATCCTTATGAAGACGGTGTGGCGGAACAGTGGATTAGAACCCATGAAGAACACTTAAAAAGTGGCAAAGAAATTATTTTTGCGATAACCTTACAAAATACCAAAGAACTCATCGGATCCATTGGTTTAATTGTAAACAAGGAGCATGAAAAAGCTGAACTGGGTTACTGGATTGGCAAACCGTATTGGAATAAGGGATATGCAACCGAAGCAGCGGAGGCGATGTTGAAATTTGGGTTTGAGGATATCAATTTGAATCGCATTCATGCTCATTATTTTGCCCGCAATCCAGCCTCAGGTAAGGTAATGGAAAAATTAGGAATGCGGTATGAAGGCACATTGCGAGATGATATTAAAAAATGGGGCAAGTTTGAAGATATAAAAATATACGGCATACTTAAATCAGAATATCATAGTAAGTATGCCGATATAAATTAACGTTCTATTTTTTAAAAAAATCATTTATAATAGCATTTAAATCTTTTTCTTTAAGCGCTTCCAGTTCACCTATGTAAACATGGCCATCGGCAGGCACTTTATTCTCATCGGTTGTTTCGGTTACGGATTTTTTAACATAATCATGCAGTTTGGCAATTTCATCATTAAAGTATTCTACAGCGCTCTGACCAATTTTTAAATCAGATAATTCTTCATCCAACTTGGCGCCATCGATAACACACAGATAGTTTTTACCATAAGCGTTCAGTTCCAGTCTATCCAGATCATCCAACAGCGCTTTATTTACGGACTCTACTTTTCCACTGATCGGAGAATTGAATGGAATGGAATGCACACCCTGCTTGATTGTAAACAAATGCTGACCTTTTTTAACTTCCATACCAAGGTTAGGCAGGTCAATGGAATCAATTTTTCCGATAATCTTATTAGCGAAATCATCAATACCGACATTAACTTTGCCATCCGGTTCAATAGCACCCCAGCAATGGCCCGGAGCTATAAATACGCCGCCCGGAATAGAAAACTCTACAGTTTCGGAAGGTTCACTGCTGCCAGGTTGTGTGATATTAACCTGCGATTTAAGCTGGCGCTTGATTCGGTCGCTTCTGCGGATAACAAATTTATTTACCATGTCGGTAAGTTCGTCTTCTGTAAACGGTTTTTGAATATAATCCATAGCGCCGTGTTTCATCGTTTCAACGGCTGTCTCCACGGATGCATAGCCGGTAATGATGATAACATCAATATCCGGACGCAGATGTTTGACGCTTTTACATACATCCACACCATCCATCTCGGGCATTTTTAAATCGGTAAAACAAAAATCATAATGGTTTTTCTGAATAAGACCTAAGGCTTCCTGTCCGGTCTGAACGGTATCAATAGAATAACCATCCAGTACCAGAATTTTGCGAAAGCTGTCTAATATCACTTCTTCATCATCAACCGCTAATATTTTTGCTTTGGGGCTATCCACTTCAACACGTTTTAACGATTTGGCTTCATGAGTAAAATCAAGATTCAGATTGATTTTTAATGCCTCTTCGCGTTGTTTTCTTTTTCGTTTTTCACTGCTCTTTTTAACAACAGTCCGGATAATCAAATCTGCCACAACAAAAAGTATTATCGCAATGATTAATAATAGAACGCCCATTTTTTAACTCCTTAAACTATAATATTCTCATATTATTTACATTTGTATATAATGATATTACCTATCAGAACTGCAGGAAATCAAGTGTTTTAATTCATATTCAAGATCAGATGCGATAACCGTATAAAACCATCCTTCAAAATAGGGATCCTTTTCGATTAAATCCTGTTGTTCTTTTATTCTTTCGTTAACATTGATAATTCTTCCCGATATTGGGGAAAGAATATTATGGATTAAATTTGCATCCGTTTCGATCTGGGCGCAGGCGTTACCCTGTATAACTTCAGAATCGATGGACTGTAATTCAACACGGCTGATAGTCTTAATCGTTTTTAAAAACAAGTCGGTAACACCGATTCGAATAGCGCCATCATTTTGTATTGCTGCCCATGAATTATATCCCATGCGATAATAGGTAACCGGGCAATGGACATAGCTTAATTTATCAATGGTTTCAGCCTTGTTGTATAAACCTACAATCGTTCCATAATTTAAACCCCTTTGAACACAGCTTAGCAGCTCATCAACTGTAAATGGTTTAGGTAAAAAATCAATGGCGCCATCGTATAAGGATTTTACTGCATTCTCTAAAGTTGAAAACCCGGTTGTTACAATAACAGGAATTTGAATATTCCGTTTTTTTAATTCGTTTAGCAATTGAAAGCCATCCATTCCGGGCATCATTAAATCCGTAATTATTAAATGATAACTTTGTTTTCCCAGTTTCGAGAGAGCATCATCAGCGTTCAGGCTGATATCAACCTGCATATCTTCGGCAGTTAACAATCGAATGATTGATTCAACAATTACTTCTTCATCGTCGATGGCTAATATTTTATAGCTTGCACTCATAGCTTGCTCAATTCTATGCCGCCGGAAGTCTTACAGTGAATGTTGTACCAATACCAACCTGACTTTCAACTTTAATCGTTCCATCATGTTTTTCCAGTATGCCCCAGATAACAGCCAAGCCAAGACCGGTACCTTTTTGGCCTTTGGTTGTAAAAAAAGGTTCAAATATTTTATCCAGATTTTCTGCAGAAATTCCGCAGCCAGTGTCCGTAATTTTGGCTTCGATAAATTGCTGTGGACCCTTTTTATCAACTTCCGGCCAATGCTGCCACTCACCGCCTTTGGTGACACAGGCTTCGTAAAATCCCTTATCAGGAATTTCAAGACGGTAAACCGGTGCCCCGCATTTAGGACATGTTTTTTTCTTATCCATAAGTGAAATATCACATTTTGGACAGGAAATATCAATAATGGTTTTATTCTTAATGTTAATACCGTAATGATTTTTATTACGCCCATAAACCGGATCGATATTTATAAATCCCTCATTGCCGCTGGCTTTTGCCTTTACCCGGACAGATGGTAAACCATCAATTTTAATTTCTTCATCCATTAAATTATGCCCTTTGGGACAAACGGCTGATTTTATCGGTTTTAATCCGTATGGCGCCAGGCTGATTAGATGGGTAGAGACAGTAATAGTACCGCCGTCACGCTCTATGGCCTGGCTGGCATTCACAATTAAATTAACAAAAACCTGCTGAATCTGATTGGTATCTACTACGGCGTTGGGTAGGTTGCTTTCCAGCTTTTTAACCAAGTTGATTTTTTTTATAGTTAATTGATTTTCAACCACTGTAACAGCTCGTTCGATGATTTCATTCAAATTATTTTCATTTTTTTTAGGTATAGATTGGCGGGCAAAATCCAGTAAACCTTTTACAATTTCACGGCTGCGTTTTGTTTCACGGACAATAACTTCCAGGTCTTTGGCCGTTTCTGTATCGCCTTTAAATCGTTTCAGTAAAAAACTGCTATAAGTTAAAATACCGGTTAACGGATTATTGATTTCATGAGCGACCCCTGCAGCCAGCCGCCCCATTGAGGCCATTTTATCCGATTGAAATAATTGGATACGCGCCTCGGCTAATTTTTTAGTCATGTTATTAAATGACTGCGCTAATATACCCAATTCATCACCACTTGTGCTTTCAACGGAATAATTCAGATTACCCGAGGCAACATTCTGTGTTGCTTTTACCAGTGATTGAATGGGTTTATCCAGCAAAATTTTTACCAGATAGCCGAGAATGGCGCTTAAAAATAATATAGCCAGTGCGGTCATAACAACGGAATTGATTTTAGCGCTATAAATTTTTTCATCGATAGCATCAAGCTTAATTGTAATATCCAGCACACCCAGAACCGTTTGTTCCTTAGGATGCACATGGCAATCGGCTTCCCAGCAGGACGGTTCGTTATAAATAGGGTTGATCAATCCCATAATTCTGGATGAGTCGGGATGCTGCCGATATATTCGGGATCGTTGTTTAATATCAAGCCGTTCTAATGGTTCGTTGGCGGTATGACAAACATAGCAGGCTTCGGCATTTTTATCAACCATATTGCCAATACTGGTCGTATCGGCAGAATAGGTAATTAAACCATCCTTATTCATGATGCGGATGCTGGGGATACCCGGTTCTTCGCCAATGGAATGAATGATATTGGTAAGGTGTACTCTGCGATTTGCCAGCATGTCAAAACGCGTGCTATACTTTACAGTTTCGCTTAACTGGTTGATATGACGCTCAACCTCGGTCAATAGCAGCTTTTCCTGCGATGAAATATAAAAATATGCAGAAACTCCAATAATAATTGCCGCAGTTACGCCAACCGCGACCATAAGCTTTGTGCCTATTTTTTTAAATATTGCAG